>NZ_JAELUG010000485.1 GCF_016429255.1 Rhizobium sp. ASV8 | reverse complement strand
GTACTACAGAAGACGATTTCACCGAGGCCATGACACACATTCGTGAGCGTGAGCTCTTGTACGGCCCAAGCTCTCTGTTGGCGACGTTTGGCCCTCTCGTGTCTGAGGTTTGCGCGAACAACACGACATATGCCGACAAGGGTCTGCAGGCCGCTGCAACTCTGTGCTTGGCCAAGTTGATGTGCGTCTCGTCAGAGTACTGCGAGACGAATCTGCCGCTCCTCATCACCATTATGGAGCGATCTCCTGACGCGACGGTGCGATCGAATGCTGTAATCGCGCTGGGTGACATGGCAGTATGCTTCAACCACTTGATTGATGAAAACACCGACTTTCTGTACAGACGACTAGCAGATGACGACGCGTCCGTCAAACGAACATGTCTCATGACGCTGACTTTCCTCATTCTTGCCGGCCAAGTGAAGGTGAAGGGTCAGCTTGGCGA
>NZ_JAELUG010000484.1 GCF_016429255.1 Rhizobium sp. ASV8 | reverse complement strand
GACAGGGGTGAGAATGGCGCGCGCAACACGCTCCGGGTCGCTGCCGGGCGGCAGGGCCTCACCATCGTGCTGGCCGACGTATTCCTGGGTAAGACGTTGGATCCATTCTTCCGGAGGAAAGGAGCCATTAATGGCCTTTTCGTGAATGTGAACGGTTTTCAAATCTTCGACGGGAGACAGCTCCGGAGACGAAGAGTCTGAGCGCTTTCCCATGCTGGCAGGAGGTGGCTGGCGCCGGCTATGTGTAAGTGGAAGGAGTCTGATGAGAGAGAGGCAAGAGACTGGGGGGATATTTCCCCAAAGCCAGCGTCTGAGATCTCGAGACAAGTACAGAGATTAGGACGCGCCAAAGGATCAAATGAGTAAAGTAGCCGAAATACCAAAGAAAAAGTGCGAATATCCCGGGTCAAATAAGACTTAAGGGAAATTGGGGGTTGGCCTAGCC
>NZ_JAELUG010000483.1 GCF_016429255.1 Rhizobium sp. ASV8 | reverse complement strand
CCATACTGCTGTACGGCCTCAACGGGGCTGGGGCCAGAAACAAAGTAAAAGTCAAAGATGCCACCAATCGTGTTGTATTCAAGGTATTGACCACCCTCGTCCTTGTTGATCATGACATCCATGCCGTTGGAGTTGAGGAAAAATACACCGTGGGAGCCGCTTTGGCGGTGCTCCAGGTAAAACGGCTGAGCGCCGTACAGATTGGCATCGTTGGGAATACCATAGCTATCTTGGTTCCAAATAATGCGGATGTAGTTTTCAGTCTTGAGGCGGAAAGGATCCGAGTGTTCGCCGAGACCATAGATATATGGGTCATCGGGCAAATGAGTGCGCAGGCGGAGATACTGCGACTCGAAGACGAGAGAAGCAGCAGAAGTATCGAACAGCACGTCGCCCGAGCTCTGGCGGGTAACTTTGAAGCTGAAGGGCGATTCGGTGTATTCAAA
>NZ_JAELUG010000482.1 GCF_016429255.1 Rhizobium sp. ASV8 | reverse complement strand
ATTGACAAGAGTGGTAAATTAGTGAATGAAGTCCTTTGATCCAGAAGCAGCTAGAATGACTGGAGCTTTGATCGTGTGGCGGACTTAGTCAACGAGTAAGTCCCATTGAACTAGCAACGAATCGCCGCCCTACGCCACTCCCGCGACCAGGTGGAAATACGGACTCTGTGGCGCCAATAGCTCTTACTACGGACATGTACAAGGCAAGAATGAAAGCCATTGAAGAATCTACAAAGAGGGGGTAAAAATGACGTGTGTCGTAGCCTGAATCCTAGCGCAATGGTCACCACTTCAGAATCAGATGTGCCTTGCCATCCTGCACACCACCACCACCTCCATTCAGCCCGACGATCGGCAGCTCGTAACGCATCACGGGCAGATTGAGACACAACACCAGCAGAGAAAGGAAGCAAAACGGGGACTCGTCGTTTTGTGGACCTGCATAC
>NZ_JAELUG010000481.1 GCF_016429255.1 Rhizobium sp. ASV8 | reverse complement strand
GTCTTACAAAGATATACATGGTATCCTGATTCTGCTAAAGCCAAACGATCAAAAGTTGAATATGATGTTCAAGTTTTGTGTCCAAGAGCTCTTGACCAACCTGCATCGAGATGCTGCGAGGAACATTGTCTTTGGCTTCACCAACACGAGAGGAACAAACTACAAGCCTGGGGACACTTTTGGTCCTCTTACCGAGCTATTGAACCAGCACAAAGAAACTGTCGACATTAAGCTCGATAAAGGCCACGTGTATTGCTTTGACTCGGAAAGTTTTCGGTTCCTTGCAGCGCAGAAGACATGCAACCATACGATTGGAAACTTGGAGGAGAATCGCACGAGCTGGCAGATGTCAGTAAAAGAGTCAAGGCGCCTAATTGACTATTTTCAGACGCTCCCGCCACACAATGTGCGAAACACGGTCAACCTGTATGAAACACGTTATCGCAT
>NZ_JAELUG010000480.1 GCF_016429255.1 Rhizobium sp. ASV8 | reverse complement strand
CCGCCCCCTTTCACATCTCCCCCCCCCCCCCCCCCCCTCCCCCTCCCTTCCCTCTCCCTCTCCCCCCTCCCGCCGCCACACCCTCTTTTTTATTGATCCGGCGACCACCGTGATCTACACCCACGACACGTCGTCGGCAGCGTCAGATGTGTATAAGAGACAGGCACGCTTGGCCGGGGCACTTCGATGGCCAAGCTGCTGGAACAAGCCTCAGATGTGGGGAAAAAGAGATGGTGTGGTTACACCTGAGGGGGGGGGGGTCTCTTGTGGGCGCCAGGGTCGGACTAGTACACGCGCAGTTGAGGCTTTTGATGTCTATTCTTGACTGAATGTCATTCTCAAAAGGACAGTTGAGAGGCGAGACCCCTCGAGACGAGCGAACCAGAATCGATTTCCATATTAGCGTGTTGACTGCCCTAGAAGAAGCAAAGCAGGACATGAGCAATC
>NZ_JAELUG010000479.1 GCF_016429255.1 Rhizobium sp. ASV8 | reverse complement strand
GCACCCCCCCCCCCCGAGATCTACACCCACGACACGTCGTCGGCAGCGTCAGATGTGTATAAGAGACAGAGACACAGGTCGTGCTGAAGCGAGCCGGGCCTCCGCCATATGGCCAGCGATCCGGATGGCGGCCGCGGTCGCAGGAAGATTTTGGCGACGGCGGTGCGTTTCCCGAAGTGCCTGTCGCGCAGTACCCGCTCGACATGGGCAAGAAAGGCTCGACGACGAACAACGCGTTGGCGATCCAGGTCGATGCCGAGGGCAAAGTCAAATACGACGCGATTGCGCGCCAGGGCCACGGCGACGGCCGCATCATACACACATCTTTCAAGGATCTGATTCCGCTGCGGCAGCGCGCTGACGCAGGCGAGATTGACCTCGCGCGCCCAGACAAGGAATCAGTGGCAGCAACGACGGAAAAGACAAAGAACGCACTGGCGGCGCTGG
>NZ_JAELUG010000478.1 GCF_016429255.1 Rhizobium sp. ASV8 | reverse complement strand
AGAGAAGGAGCGTGCCCGCATTCGCCAAGAACGAGTCGACTCGCTGGCGAGCAAACTCATCGATCGCGTCAGCGTCTGGACCGAGACTGACAAGGGCTCAGACGTTACCAAAGCCTTCCAGGAGAAGATGCGCCTCGAGGTTGAGAACCTCAAGATGGAGTCATTCGGTATCGATATTCTGCATGCCATCGGACAAACATATGTATCCAAGGCATCCAGCCTTCTCCGCAGCCAAAAGCTGTTTGGCTTTGGCGGCTTCTTCGGCCGCCTGCGTGACAAGGGCACGCTCGTCAAGGAAACGTGGAACACCATTAGCAGCGCCATTGATGCGCAGCAAACAATGGAAGACATGGCGCGCATGGAGGAGAAGGGTGGCGAGGACTGGACTGATGAGAAGCTGTCTCTTATACACATCTCCGAGCCCACGAGACGGTCTATTAAATCTCG
>NZ_JAELUG010000477.1 GCF_016429255.1 Rhizobium sp. ASV8 | reverse complement strand
GTCTAGTCGATCCGCGACCCTGGTTATAACAGATGAGCTCATGCGCGAAGTTGATAAAACATACGTCAACGATCTTGCAAACGATGACCATAAGTCCTCCCCAGCAGCGCTATGGATGCTTCTACTGCTTCGATTGAATGCGGTGAGCTCAGATGATCGCTTGGAGGTCCGAAACAGTGCCATTCAGACACTTCTTCGCATCTTTGACGCCTATGGCGACCGTCTGAGCGCTGAGGCTTGGACAATTTGTATCAAGTCTGTTGTATTCAAGCTCTTGACTTCTCTACGAGAAGAGCTAAAAACAAACGAAGAGGACGAAGTAGAGGCAAATGATCGAAAAGAATGGTACGAAACTGCTGTTGTAATCCTCAATGGCATCTCGACGTTACTCGCAAACTACTTAGACGTCTTAACCGCGCATCCATCGTTTAATGAGTTGTGGCGAGAA
>NZ_JAELUG010000004.1 GCF_016429255.1 Rhizobium sp. ASV8 | reverse complement strand
CGAGATGATTTCGTCGACCAGGCCTTCGGCAAAGAAATCCTCGTCCTGCTCCGGCCCGAGGTTGATGAAGGGCAGTACTGCGAGGGATTGCCTTTCCCGCAGTGTGGCGCGCGATCCCGCCTGGGCCGGATCGGCGCGAAGGCAATAGCCAACACGCGGGATAGTGTCGATCCACTCACGCCCCTCGGGATCGAGTCCGATCGCCTTGCGCAAAAGGGCGATCTGGACGGAAAGATTGCTCTCTTCAACGCATCTGCCTGTCCAGGCAGCATCGATCAGCTCTTCCTTGGTAACGATTTCACCTTGCCGTTTCAGCAATGTCTCCAGCAGCAAGGCGCCTCTTCGGCCGATCGCTACCCTTTCTCCGCTCTTGGTCAGCGTACCGTTCTCAGGGTTTAGGAGGAATTCGCCGAAGGCAAAACGACGTCTCAGCATCAAGTGTGTTTTCCGCCGGTTCTAGGCGCGTTGTCGAACCCGTGTTCGGGTCATTTGAATGTCGCGGCGCGGGATGGATCCATGCCGCCCCTGGTTTGGTATTTTACGCGGAGTGTAAGCCGTCTGTTACGGGTGCGGATACTCAATTTTCGGAAATTTTTCGGCAAAGCTTCGATACCGGTCCTTGCTGCCTCTGTACAACCTCCTCCGTTGTATCAAGCAAGGGAGAGGTCCATTGATATCATTATCCTCGGTTCTGGCAATCGCGGCGGCGAGCCTTATGGCGGTTCCGGCCCTTGCGGCTGAAGGCGCCAAGAAGCCGATCGTTCTCGTGCATGGCGGCTTTGTCGATGGATCCGGCTGGGAGGGCGTCTACGCCAAGCTGAAGAAGGACGGCTATGACGTGACGGTGGTGCAGAATCCCACTGTCTCGCTTGCCGACGACGTTGCCGTGACCAAGCGTGCGATCGACGCCACCAAGGGAGACGTCGTGCTGGTGGGGCACTCCTATGGCGGCGCTGTCATCACGGAGGCGGGCAACGATCCAAAGGTTGCAGCTCTGGTTTACATCACGGCCTTTGCTCCCGATGCGGGAGAATCGGTCATCTCCGTCCTGAAGGCCAATTCGCCGAAGGATGCCGCTCCACCCCCAATCCTCCCGCCGCAGGATGGCTTCCTGTTTCTCGACAAGGCCAAGTTCGCGGCGGCCTTCGCCGCCGACGTGAAGCCGGATATTGCCCAGTTTATGGCAGCCTCTCAGGTTCCATGGGGACTTGGCGCCGCAGGCGGCACGGTCACGACGCCGGCATGGAAAGAGAAGAAGAGCTGGTACATGGTCACCACGGAAGATCGCATGATTCCGCCGGCCGTACAGCGGATGATGGCCAAGCGTGCCGGTGCCGCCACCATCGAGGTGGCAGGAAGCCACGCCATCTATGTTTCGAAGCCCGGTGAAGTCGCCAAGCTCATCGAAACTGCAGCGGAAGGCGCAAAGAAGTAACCGAGCAAGGCTCGGCTACCGATTGGCCAAGGGCATCCCGTCGTCTCCGCGCGGGATGCCCGTTTCATTCGGCGATACCGATGGGTGAAGGTGAGGCTGAAAGCAAAGTCTTGTGGCGATGAGCGTTCGCCGGCTTAATTGCCCTGGAGCTTGTCCAGCAGATCCGGCCGGCGCTCCCGCGTCAGTCGTTCGGCCTGCTCCTTCTGCCATTTGGCGATGGCCGCATGGTTGCCCGAGGTGAGCACGGCGGGGATTTCGCGGTCTTCCCAGATCTGTGGGCGGGTATAGTGCGGGTGCTCCAGCAGGCCGCCCTCGAAGCTTTCGTGCAGGCCGGAGAGATCGTTGCCCATGACGCCGGGCAGGATGCGGACGATGGCATCGAGCAAAATCAACGCGGCCGGCTCGCCGCCGGAGAGAATATAGTCGCCGATCGAGACTTCCTCGAGGTTCCGGCCGTCGATCACGCGCTGGTCAACGCCTTCGAAGCGGCCGCAGACGATGATGACGCCGTCGCCGCTTGAAAGTTCGCGCACGCGCTTCTGCGTCAAGGGTTTGCCGCGCGGGCTCATCAACAGGCGGGGGCGGTTGTCGTTTTCACTGGCATGATCGATAGCGCGGGCAAGCACATCCGGCTTCAGCACCATGCCGGCGCCGCCGCCGGCTGGCGTATCGTCCACGGTGCGGTGCTTGTCGGTGGTAAAATCTCGGATCTGCAGGGTATCGAGAGCCCATTGTCCCCGCTCCATCGCCTTGCCGGCAAGGGACGTACCGAGATGGCCGGGAAACATCTCGGGATAAAGCGTCAGGATGGTCGCCCGGAAACTCATGGCGTCGTCATTTCCCTATGAGGCTCACTTCTTCGGCTTGCCCTGTGGTTTCTCCGGCTTTTCCGGCTTTTCCGGTTTGCCGATGAGGTCGTCGGGGTTGTCGACCAAACCGGCTGCCAGCGGGTCGATTAAAATCTTGCCGCCCTCGAGATCGATTTCGAGCACGGCAGCCTCGGAGAAGGGGATCAGTACGGGCCGCTTGCCCGGTCCCTTCAATTCGAGGAGGTCGCCTGCGCCGAAATCATAGACGCCGCTGACCGTACCGTAGCCGGTGCCCTCGTCGTCGACGGCCTCCAGCCCTTCGAGATCGGTGTAGAAGAATTCGTCGTCGTCGAGTTCGTCATCCGGCAGATTGTCGCGCTCGATATAGAGCTCGAGCCCGTTCAACGCCTCGGCGGCATTGCGGTCGTTGATGCCGCGGAAGCGGACGATGACGACGTTCTTGGCTTCGCGGATCTCCAGCACTTCGAAGCTGCGGCCGTCCATGCTGTGCAGGTGGCCGTAGTCGCCGAGCGCGGTCGGGTCCGAAGTGTAGGCGCGGGCACGCACTTCGCCCCGCAGGCCCTGTGCCGCGCCGATGCTGGCCATCAATACCGGGTTTTGCAGTTTCGTCATGGTCTCTTCGCCGATTGCCGGGTCGCTGCATACCTCCTTAAATCGGAATCGATCCAAGGACAAAACTATGCAGCAGATCTAAAATGCTGCAGCGACCTTTGCGCATCATATATATATGACGCGCGGCGCTGTAATCGCGTTCTCTCATAGGCTCAACACCCGGAGATGGGAAATAAAAAACGGGCGACATGTCGCCATGCCGCCCGCTTTTGATAATTGCAGTGGCCGATTACTCGGAAGCAGCAGCGGCGTCAGCTGCCTTCTGTGCCTTTTCAGCAGCACGCTCCTGAGCGCGCTTGCCCGGCTTTGCCTTTTCCGGGTTGTTCTTGGCTTCGCGCGTTGCGATGCCAGCTTCGGCGAGGAAGCGCAGAACGCGGTCGGTCGGCTGTGCGCCGTGGTCGAGCCAATGCTTGATGCGCTCGGCCTTCAGTTCAACGCGCTTGGCGTCGTCCTTGGCAAGCATCGGGTTCCAGGAGCCGAGGGTCTCCAGGAAACGGCCGTCGCGCGGCGAGCGAGCGTCGGCAACAACAACGTGGTAGTACGGGCGCTTCTTGGAGCCACCGCGGGCGAGACGAATTTTCAGTGCCATGTTAATTCTCCTTAGGCTTTTCTTGACCGCTTCGTTTGGGCGGCATGTTCGTTTCTATTGTACGTGTCGCCGGCGCTCTTTCGATAAGCCGCTCTACGCATTTCGGGATCACGCCTTCAGATCGGCAGCGATCTGTTCGTGATGCCGGATGACTTCCTTGATGACGAAGTTCAGGAACTTCTCGGCGAAATCCGGGTCCAGATTGGCGTCCTTTGCCAGTCGGCGCAGGCGTTCGATCTGGTATTCTTCGCGCGCCGGATCAGCCGGCGGCAGGTCGTACTTGGCCTTCAGCACACCGACTTCCTTGGTGCAGCGGAAGCGTTCGGCCAGCATGTGCACCAGTGCGGCATCGATATTGTCGATCGACTGGCGATAGTTGCCCAGTTGGGCCTTGATGTCTGGATCAATCATGGTGTCAGCGATCCTTCTCACTTCTTCTTCGGCAGACCGGGAAGTCCCGGGAAACCACCGCCGAGGCCTGGTAGCTTGGCGCCGCCGAGGCCTGGCAATCCACCGCCGCCGCCGAGACCTGGCAGACCGCCGGGACGGCCGAGACCAGCGGCTTCGGCCTGCTTTTGCAGAGCTTCAAGCTGCTTGGGGTCCATGTTCGACAAGTCGGGCATGCCGCCCATTCCGCCGCCAAGACCCATCTTGCCGGCAAGGCCGCCCATCAGCTGCTTCATCATGCCGCCTTTGCCCTTGCCGCCCATCATCTTCATCATGTCCGCCATCTGGCGGTGCATCTTCAGAAGCTTGTTGATGTCGGAGGCGTCGGTGCCGGAGCCGGCGGCGATGCGCTTCTTGCGGGAATGCTTCAAAATGTCAGGGTTGGCGCGCTCTGCCTTGGTCATCGAGGAGATGATGGCGAGCTGGCGGCCGAAAAGCTTGTCGTTGAGGCCGGCTGCGGCCATCTTGTCCTTCATGCCGGACATACCGGGCATCATACCCATGATGCCGCCCATGCCGCCCATCTTCTGCATCTGCCCGAGCTGATCGGCCAGATCGTTCAGGTCGAATTTGCCCTTGGCCATCTTGGCGGCCATGGCAGCCGCCTTTTCGGCGTCGATGTTTTCAGCGGCTCTTTCGACCAGCGAAACGATGTCGCCCATGCCGAGAATGCGGTCGGCGATACGGCGGGGATGGAATTCCTCCAGCTCGCCCATCTTTTCGCCGACGCCGATGAGCTTGATCGGCTTGCCTGTCACGGCGCGCATCGAAAGGGCCGCACCGCCGCGGCCGTCGCCGTCCATACGGGTCAGCACGAGGCCGGTGATACCGACGCGCTCGTCGAAATTGCGGGCGAGATTGACGGCGTCCTGACCGGTCAAGCTATCGGCGACCAGCAGGATTTCGTGCGGATTGGACTTCTTCTTGATATCCGCCATCTCGACCATGAGCGGCTCGTCGATATGCGTACGGCCGGCGGTATCGAGGATGACGATGTCATGTCCGCCGAGCTTGGCAGCCTGCACGGCGCGGGCGGCGATATCGGTCGGGGACTGACCGGCAATGATCGGAAGCGTGTCGACGCCCGTCTGCACGCCGAGCTGGCGCAGCTGCTCCTGAGCGGCCGGGCGGCGCGTATCGAGCGAGGCCATAAGGACCTTCTTGCGGTCGCGGCTCGTCATGCGGCTGGCGATCTTCGCCGTCGTCGTGGTCTTACCAGAACCCTGCAGACCGACCATCATGACGACGACCGGGGCCGGAGCGTTGAGGTCGATGCCTACGCCTTCGCCGCCGAGCATCTCGATCAGCTCGTCATGGACGATCTTGACGACCATCTGGCCGGGCTTGATCGACTTCAGGATCTCGGCGCCGACGGCCTTTTCACGGACGCGGTCGGTAAAGGAGCGAACGACATCCAGCGCCACGTCGGCTTCGAGGAGCGCACGGCGAACCTCGCGAAGTGCTGCGGAAACATCGGCTTCCGAAAGCGCGCCGCGGCCTGTCAGTCCATTCAGAATGGAACCAAGACGGTCCTGGAGGTTTTCAAACATCAGTTCTTCCTTATCGATCGCTTGGAGCTTTAGATTTGCGCATAGGCGCGCGTCGTTGCCCGAAAACGTCGTGCTTTTCCATGACGAAAACAAGACGCAAAGCCAAAAACCACCCGAGGGCGCATCGCGCTGTCGGGTGTTGACCTCCGGGATCTCTTTATACCTTTATGGGTCCCGGTCGGTGGCTCGGAGGCTTGTGCTCGTCGCAGATTGCGGGCGATAAACAGGAAAAGCCCGGCAAAGTCAACCCAAAGCGGCGGAAATGCCTGGGATGTGCGGCTGAGATCGCTATATGAATGTCGGTTTATCGGCAATGCCGTCACCGAAATGTTGTATCGATCCCCGCCGTCAAGCGATTCCCCGAGACAGACCGAATGAATGATGCAGCCCTGACCGATCTTCTTGCCGCCTGCCGTGCTTACGCCGGCGGTCGTGTCGACCAACGCTTCAACGCAGCGGCACAAGCCTTCTATGCGAGCGCCAAGGCGCAGCCCAAGATCGTGGCGCGTGCGGCGCGCGAGCTTGGCCGCCTGCCGCCGCCAGGTGCCGCGATCCTTGCCAATATGCTCGGCACCATCATCGAGAAGGGCGGATCTGTGGAGCGCAGCGGCGCTGCCGTATGGGATCTCTATCTCGCATGGCTGCCGCAGATCCACCGCGGCTTTTCAGGCCGCAAGGAACTGAGCGCGCGGCAAAGACAGCTGCTCGATACCTTTCAGCTGCTCAGTCAGTCCGCGGTTTCGCATCTCTCCGCCATGCCGCAGGAACGCAAGCAAGCGGCGGACAACAGAGGGCTGATGACGCAGCTTGCCGAGCTGCAGGATTATACGCCGGGTGCGGCCTGGGTTCGCCAGGTACTTATGAGCCGGAGCGACGCCCTGCTGGTGCTGCATCTGCCGAGCAGGCGGGGCTTTCGCCTGCGCTACGAGAATATCGTCAACGGCTTTCATCTGTTCACGCTGATCCAGGCTCTATTCGGTGAGACATTGCCCGGTGGCCGTGCGCCCAACAGGTTCATCGTCGACATGGCGCGCTGTGTGACGGTGGCCGAGGAGGGCAACGACGAACCCTGGTGGCGTTACCAGACAGTTCGGCCGGATGCGCCGGGACCCGTCGAGATTTCCGGCGAGGCGCCCGTTGAGACAATTGCCCGCATCGATGGCCGGCAGGTCATCCTGCTTTCGCCTCCGGTCGAAGGGGCGGCGCTCTGGGATACGAGCTTCTTCACGCCGCAGCTTTTCGCCATGCCGGCGAATGTCGTGCTCGAGGAGGCGCTGACGGCGCAAGAAGCAGAGGAATGGCTCGCAAAACTCGGCGTGCAACCGGGATCGCAGGAAACCGATACGCCATGACCGTCTCGGATAAGAAGAATCCCTATTACCAGGGCCCGGTTTCTGAACATTTCGACGGCCGTCGCTTCTTCAATCCCCGCGGTGTCGCGCCGGGCAATATTCTAGCTTTGCTGAGATGGCAGTTCGGTGGCGGGCGGGTGCGTTGGCCCAATCCCGTCATGACAGCCTTTCCCCCGGCAAGGCCCGATCGCCACGTCTTCGGCGAGCAGATGCGGGTGACGATGGTCGGCCATGCTTCGATGCTGGTGCAGATTGCAGGGTTGAACATCTTGACCGATCCCGTCTGGTCGGAGCGGGTCAGCCCCTTTCGCTCCATGGGGCCGAAGCGCGTGGTGCCGCCTGGCATCCGGTTCGAAGACCTGCCGCATATCGACCTCGTGCTGGTGACGCATAATCACTACGATCATCTCGATCTTGAAACGCTGGCTCGCCTGCATCAGGCACACCGGCCCAGGATCGTGACGCCGCTCGGCAACGACACGATCATCCGGCGCGCCGTTCCCGATGCCGAGATTGCCGTTGTCGACTGGGGCGATCGCATCGTCTTCGATGCTGGTGTGACCATCGATGTCGAGCCCTGCCATCACTGGTCGGCGCGCGGTATGGGCGACCGGCGCATGGCGCTCTGGGCGGCATTCGTGCTGACCACGCCAGTTGGCAAGATCTATCATGTCGGTGACACCGGCTTTCACGATGGCATCAATTACGAAGCGGCTGCCCGCAAGCACGGCGGTTTTCGCCTCGCTATCCTCCCATTCGGCGCTTACGAGCCGCGCTGGTTCATGAAGGGGCAGCACCAAAATCCGGAAGAGGCGGTGAAGGGCATGAAGCTCTGCAACGCAGCCTATGTCGCCGGGCATCACTTCGCGACGTTCCAGCTGACGGATGAAGGCATTGACGAACCCGTTCATGCGCTCGATGTGGCGTTGAAGGCTGAGGGTGTGGAATCGGATCGGTTTCGCCCGCTGCGGGCCGGCGAAATCTTCGACGTGCCCGCCGTTTAAGCCGCGACCTTCATGGTCACGCAAAAAAGCCGCCCTGTTCTTCGAGGCGGCTTTTGCTACTACAGCGCCGCGCGTCATACATGACGCGCAAAGGTCGCTGTAGCACTCTAAATCTACTGCATAATTTTATCCTCAAATCGATTCCGATTTAAGGAATTATGCAGGAGCTCCAGTACGGTGGACCTTACTGGTTGATTTCAGGCTCGACCAGCTTTGCCAGATTGCGCAGCGATTCCTGCCAACCGAGATAGCAGGCTTCCGGCGGAATGACATCAGGCACGCCGGCCTGGGTGATATTCACTTCGGTGCCGACCAAGACCTTCTTCAAAGTCACGGTCACTTCCATTTCGCCAGGCAGGTTCGGGTCGTCGAACTTGTCGGTGTAGCGCACGAGTTCGCCGGGAATGAGCTCGCGGAAATCGCCGCCGAAGGAGTGGCTTTGCCCTGTCGTGAAGTTGCGGAACGACATTTTGAACGTGCCGCCGACGCTCGGTTCCATATGGTGCACGGTGCAGGCAAAGCCGTTCGGCGGGAGCCACTTGGCGAGCGCGTCCGCCTCGATGAATGCGCGATAGACCTTCTCCGGGCTGGTGGCCAGGACACGGTGCAGGCGTATGGTATTCGGCATGGCTATGTTCCTTCTGAATGGACGGAGTGGACGAGCCTGGAGCGCGATGCCGAAAAGTGTGTGCGGTTTTCGGGCGACATCGTGCTCTATTTCTTGAGTTTCTAGAGCGGATTCAGATTTTAGGCCTGATGGACCCAAAGTCATCCGTCTCTAGGACGGGCGAACTTTCAGCGATCCGACACAGGGTCGATGTTTTTTCGAAAAATGTTCGTCAGCATGAAACCGGATAGGTATGAGATATGTCGGAAGCCGGCGGTTGCCATGCCCGAAGGCGCAACAATCGCCAAGGCATGCCTCGGTCGTGCGGCACTTACCGACGCGCGGCGCTCGCCTCCAGGATTCCATGCTTGTTGCCATTGGCGACGAAATGCTCCCTCAGCCATTTTGCCGCCGGGCCTGCCGGCCTTTGTTTGTGCCAGACAAGCTCGAGGGCGACCGGATGGGCGCCGCTATCGAAGAGTGGCCGGGGCGTTGCCAGTTCCGGCGCCAGCTGCGAATTCGCCAGAATATGGGCCGGGATGAGCGCCCAGCCGATGCCCTGCCGCAATATCTGAAGAATGACCCAATGGCTCTCGACCCACCAGACCTCGGCGGCAACCCTGACCTGGTGCCTTCTGGCGACGTCACGGCGCTTGGTGACCATGATCTGGCGATGGCGCTTCAGGTCCTCCCAGCTGACGGTGCTTTCCGCAAGCGGATGATCGCGCCCGCAGACCATGATCAGCGGAACCCAACCGATGGTGACGAAGTCGAGCTCGGGCGGGAGCTGTTCTTCCCGCCACATCACTCCGATATCGGCCTCGCCTTCGAGAACCATTCCGGTGATGGCCTGCGAGTGGGGAGACAGGAGTTCCAGCTCGACATGCGGAAATCGATCCGCGAAGTCGGCAAAGAGGCTGCCGATCGCAGGCTCGGGATAGAATTCGTCGATTGCGACGACCAGACGTGTCTCGATGTGCTCGTCAAAGCTCCTGGCAACGCCGATCAGGTGCTCGCGCCGGTCCAGCAGCAGCTTGGCCTCCGGGAGCAGTCTTGTTCCTGCTTCGGTGAGGGTCGGGTTTCTCGTCGCGCGGCTGAAGAGCTTGATGCCGAGATCGTCTTCCAAGGAGGAGATCAAGAGGCTGACTGCGGACTGGGCCTTGCGAAGGCGCCGTGCGGCGGCCGAGAAGGACCCGTTTTCCGCAGCCGCGACGAAAGCTTCCAATTGCTCCAGCGAAACATCCATCTATCAGAATTCCAGATAGTTTCTAACTTTATTGCCTCAATCTATCTGATAGAAGGCAGGCCGACAACATAGAGTAGGAATTTGAAAAATGCGCAGTTTCGGAGATCGTGTTCGGCACGCCGTCCTGTTTGAACTTATCGGCCTGGCCACCTTCACGCCGCTTGCGGCAATCGTCTTCAATCAGCCCATCGCCCATATGGGCGTCATCGGCGTGGTCGGGGCGACCGCGGCGACACTATGGAACTTCATCTATAATCTCGGCTTCGACCGCGCGCTGATGCGTTTGCGCGGCAAGGTCCAGAAGACCATCGGTATCCGGATCATCCACACCGTACTTTTCGAAGCGGGCCTCGTGGTCATCCTGATCCCGTTCATTGCCTGGTATCTTCAGATCACGCTCTTTGCGGCGCTTCTGATGGATATTGCAGTGGTCACCTTCTATCTGGTTTACGCCTTCGTCTTCAACATTGCCTATGATTGGGCGTTTCCGATCAAGGAAGCGTCCGAGGACGAGCGCGCCATGGCGGCTGCTGCCCGATAGCTGGGTCCAATAACCAAGATCCCGGCGTCGTCGTGCCCAAGTGCCCGACGCCGCCGACACAGCAACGGCGGCGCCTCCGCCGACACACCGGCGACGATGCGGTCGCTTCCTGTCTCTCGCTGCACGATGCCGAGAGACCATCATCCCACTGGTAATTCCCCCAGGTTTCCGCCATATACAGCTCGACAATAGGAATGATCCCATGAGCAATATGGTCGAATTCGCGAGGATGAACGGGCTTGGCAACAAGATCCTGGTTGTCGACATGCGCGGCCGTAAGGATGTGGTGACGGCGACGGCGGCGATTGCGCTCGATGCCGATCCGGCCACCCAGTTCGACCAGATCATGGCGATCCACGATCCCAAGGCAGAGGGCACCGATGCCTGGATCGATATCCTCAATTGCGATGGCACGAAGGCGCAGGCCTGCGGCAACGGCACGCGCTGCGTCGTGCAGGCGCTAGCGTCCGAAACCGGCAGACATGCCTTCACCTTCCAGACCGTTGCCGGCATCCTCAATGCGAGAGAGCACGAAGACGGCACGATATCGGTCGATATGGGCAAGCCGGTCTTCGCCTGGGACAAGATCCCACTTGCCGAGGAATTTGCCGATACCAGCCGCATCGAGTTGCAGATTGGGCCGATCGACAATCCGATCCTGCATTCGCCTTCGGTGGCTTCGATGGGCAATCCGCATGCGATCTTCTGGGTGGACAAGGACCCGATGTCCTTCGACCTCGATCGCTTCGGCCCTTTGCTCGAAAACCATCCGATGTTTCCCGAGCGTGCCAATATCACGCTGGCGCAGGTGCTTTCGCCGACGCTTGTCCGTACACGCACCTGGGAGCGCGGCGCCGGCTTGACGCTTGCCTGCGGTTCGGCGGCTTGCGCGACTGCCGTCAGCGCCGCCCGGACCGGCCGTACCGGCCGCAAGGTGACGATCGATGTTGCCTCCGCACCGGCGCCGGGCAAGCTCACCATCGAATGGCTTGAAAGCAACGACCATGTCGTCATGACGGGGCCTGCCGAATGGGAATGGTCCGGCATGGTCGATCCGGTCACGGGCAGCTTCTCGCGCGATGAAGAGCAGGGGGCTCAGGCGCGGTGAGCGGGGTCGAGGTCATTACCTTCGGCTGTCGCCTCAATACCTATGAATCCGAAGTGATGAGGGCCGAGGCTGAAAAAGCCGGACTCAACAATGCCATTCTGGTCAACACCTGCGCCGTGACGGGCGAAGCCGTGCGCCAGGCGCGGCAGGCGATCCGCCGCGCTCGCCGCGACAACCCGCATGCGCGCATCATCGTCACAGGCTGCGCGGCGCAGACCGAGAAGCAAACCTTTGCCGAGATGGCCGAAGTGGATGCCGTGCTCGGCAACGAGGAGAAGCTGAAGAGCGCCTCGTATCGTTCCCTACCGGATTTCGGCGTTTCTGCCGAAGAGAAGCTGCGCGTCAACGATATCATGAGCGTGCGGGCGACCGCCCCGCAGATGATCCGCCATATCGACGGCCATGTACGCGCCTTCATCCAGGTACAGAACGGCTGCGACCATCGCTGCACCTTCTGCATCATTCCCTATGGCCGCGGCAATTCGCGCTCGGTGCCGATGGGCGCCGTCGTCGATCAGGCCCGCAATCTCGTCGAAAGCGGTTATCGCGAAATCGTGCTGACCGGCGTCGATGCCACGAGCTACGGCGCCGATCTGCCGGGAACGCCGACGCTCGGCCTGCTTGCCAAGACGCTGCTGAAGCAGATCCCGGAAATCCGCCGGTTGCGACTGTCCTCGATCGACAGCATCGAGGCCGATCAGCATCTGATGGATCTCATCGCCGACGAGCCGCGCTTCATGCCGCATCTGCATCTCTCGCTGCAGCACGGCGACGATATGATCCTCAAGCGCATGAAGCGCCGGCACTCACGCGCCGATGCTCTGCGCTTCATCGAGGATGTGCGCCGCATGCGCCCCGAGACAAGCTTCGGCGCCGATATGATCGCCGGCTTTCCGACGGAAACGGAAGAGATGTTCGCCAATGCCGTCGGTCTGGCTGAAGAGGCCGGCATCGCGCATCTGCATGTCTTTCCCTATAGCCCGCGCCCAGGCACACCGGCGGCTCGCATGCCGCAACTCGACCGCGGCCTGATCAAGGATCGCGCCGCTCGTCTGCGCGAGGCTGGACAAAGATTGCACCAGACCCATCTGGACAAGATGGTCGGCACGCGGCAATGGCTGCTTGTGGAGAATAACGGGCTGGCGCATACGGAAAACTTCACGCTTGTCGCCGCCCCCGGCCTTTGCCCGCGCGACCTTGTGCAGGTCGCAATCACCGGCCACAATGGCAAGCACCTCGACATGCAACTTCTGGCCGCTGACGCGGCCTAATGCTTCAACGGATACTTCATGGCGCTCGGTTTCATCAAAAAAGTCTTCACCTTCGGCCGCGAAAAGCCGGCCGAGGAGCAGGCGCCCGCGGAGGTTTCACCGAAGGTTGAAACGCCTGTCGTCGAGCAGGAGGTGCTGCCTGTTGCAGATGTTTCGCCGGCTTCCGAGTTGGTCGAACCTTCGGCACCCCCCTCTGTCCCTTCGGGACATCTCCCCCACAAGGGGGGAGATCGCTTGGAGAGCGAGGCGCCGGCTGAGCAAGAGCTAGAGGCTGAGCAGGTCGCAGAGCCAGTTGCTTTCGTTGAACCTGATACGAAGACGCAGGATGCAGAAGAGCAGGCGGTTGAGTCGGAACAATCCGCCGCTACAGAAGCCAATGTGGTTTCAGGGGAAGCCCCCTCGGAACCGATCTCCCCCGTTGTGGGGGAGATGTCCGACAGGACAGAGGGGGGTGACGCAGCTCCAACAAGCTCGGAACCTCCGTCGGAGAAAACGGAAACTCGAGCTAATCCGGAACCTTCCTCCGAAAACACTGATACCCCAGCCGCAGCCCCCATCCTGCCCAAAGGCTTCTCCACCGCCGCCTCGGCTCCGGCACCAGCTCCTGAAGCCCCAAAGCAGAAACTTTCCTGGTTCCAGCGCCTGCGCGCCGGGCTTGCGCGCACCTCGTCGCAGCTGACCGGCCAGATCGCGGCGCTCTTCACCAAGCGCAAGCTCGATGATCAGACGCTGCAGGATCTGGAGGATCTGCTGATCCAGGCCGATCTCGGCGTTGAAACCGCGATGCGCGTCACCGATACGCTGGCCTCCGAGCGCTATGGCAAGGATGTGACCAGCGAGGATGTCGGCCGCATCATGGCGCAGGAAATCGCCAAGGTGCTGAAGCCCGTCGCCAAGCCCTTGCAGCTCGATCTCAGCCACAAGCCGCATGTCATCCTCGTGGTCGGCGTCAATGGCACCGGCAAGACCACCACGATCGGCAAGCTGGCGGCCAAGCTTTCAGGCGCCGGACTGAAGGTCATGGTCGCAGCGGGCGATACGTTCCGCGCCGCCGCCATCGAACAGCTGAAGATCTGGGCCGACCGAACCAAGTCGGAATTCATCGGCACGAAGCTCGGCGCGGACGCCGCCGGCCTCGCTTTCGATGCCTTTCAGCAGGCCAAGGCCAACAAGAGCGACGTGCTGATCATCGACACCGCCGGCCGCCTGCAGAACAAGGCGGAGCTGATGGCCGAGCTCGAAAAGATCGTCCGCGTGCTCGGCAAGCTCGATCCGGATGCACCGCATACCGTACTGCAGACGCTCGATGCCACCACCGGCCAGAACGCCTTGAACCAGGTGGAGATCTTCCGCAACGTCGCCGGGGTCAACGGGCTGATCATGACCAAGCTCGACGGCACGGCGCGAGGCGGCATCCTCGTGGCGATCTCGGCGAAGCACAAGCTGCCTGTCTATTTCATCGGTGTCGGAGAAGGTGTAGACGATCTCGAGCCGTTTGAGGCTGAAGATTTCGCCAACGCCATCGCAGGCACTGGTGCCGGAAGCAACCAATGAACGACAAGAACAGATTCGACGATAGCGAAAGTGCCGCGATGACGACCAGCGACAACGAACTCACCCCAAGCGCCGCCGATAAGCATCACCCGATGCTCAAGCTGGTTCTGGAGCTCGGGCCGCTGCTGGTATTCTTCTTCGGCAATCTGCGCGGCGAGTGGCTGGTACAGCATTTCCCGCAATTGGCGACGCTCGGCGGCCCGCTTTTCGTTGCCACCGGCCTGTTCATGGCCGCAACGGTACTTTCTCTCATCGTCTCGAAGGTCATGCTCGGCCATCTGCCACTGATGCCCTTCGTGTCGGGCATTGTCGTCCTGGTCTTCGGCGCGCTCGGCATCTATCTCCAGAACGAAACCTTCATCAAGATGAAGCCGACCATCGTCAATGCGTTATTCGGCGTGGTGTTGCTCGGCGGTCTTGCGTTCGGCAAGTCGCTGCTGGGCTACGTCTTCAATGCGGCCTTTCAGCTGGATGCCGAAGGCTGGCGGAAGTTGACGCTGCGCTGGGGCATTTTCTTCTTCGTCCTCGCCGTGCTCAACGAAGTGGTCTGGCGTGGCTCAAACTGGCTTTACCTTCCCGACGCCAAGGCTGCGGACAATCTCTGGGTCAACTTCAAGGTCTGGGGAACGATGCCGATCACCATCCTCTTCACATTGTCGCAGATGCCGTTGATCATGAAGCATACGATCGAGCAGCCATCGGAAAACGGTAAATGACGGAAACGGTCGCTGACCGCAGCCGCCACCAGCAACAAAGCTTCTGGTTCATCGCCTGTGCCGTCATTCTGCTCGTGCAGATCGTCGCGGAACACATGATGGGCCGCGTGTGGATCTGCACCTGCGGCTATGTAAAGCTCTTCGAGCCGGTCGTGAAATCCAGCGGCAACTCGCAGCATATCGCCGATTGGTACACGCCGTCGCATATCATCCACGGCTTCCTCTTCTTCGGGCTGACGCATCTCATCATGCGCGGCAAGCCGCTATCGATACGGCTCTTCGTTGCCATGTTGATCGAATCCGGCTGGGAACTTCTGGAAAATTCCCCGATCATCATCAATCGCTACCGCGCGGCGACGATCTCGCTCGACTATGTCGGTGACAGCATCCTCAATTCGGCGATGGATGCCGTTTTCATGGTGGTGGGCTTCCTGTTTGCCTGGCGCGCCCCGGTGGTGGTGACGATTGCCATCGCGATCTTCTTCGAGCTGCTCACCGGCTGGCTGATCCGCGACAATCTCACGCTCAACGTGCTGATGCTCGTCTGGCCGCTCGAGGCGATCAAGACCTGGCAAGGCGGGATTTGAGAGGATTTTGAGGCTGGCTCCGTGGCCACCTCGTGGTTCGAGGCCCAATCGCCTGCACTATCGCTTCGGCAACTGGGCACCTCACCATGAGGTGGAGTGGGCCTCCCCAGTTAAGAGGCAGAGACTAACCCTCATGGTGAGGTGCGGAGGCCCGCAGGGCTGGAGCCTCGAACCACGAGGGCGGGTGGTCCGCCCAAAAGGGAGAAAGTGGCTAAAGCGCGTCGCGATCTCTAAGATTCGCTTCACGCGCTTTCGCTCTTTGATTTCACGCATGTCGTAGTCGCAAAACCGCTGTACACTTTTGCGCGACATGCTCTAGGCGCCCGCCTTCCCAATCGCCTTCTCAATCGCCGGATAGAGCCCTTCCTTCAGGCTGGTGGGCGTGAAAGGGCCGACCTGCTTGTAGAGGATCGTACCGTCCGGAGAGACAAGATAAGATTCCGGAATGCCGTAGACGCCCCAGTCGATGGCGGCGGTGCCATTCGGGTCAATGCCGATCGCTTTGTAGGGGTTGCCGAGTTCGCCGAGGAAGCGGAGCGCGTTCTCGCTCGTGTCCTTGTAATTGATGGCCACGATGTTGAGCTGACCGCTCTTGGCGAGTTCCTTCAGCACCGGATGTTCGTCGCGGCAGGGAATGCACCAGGAGGCAAAGACATTGACGAGGGTCAGCTTGCCCTTGATGGCATCATCTGTCAGCGCCGGCAGGTTGGAACCTTCGAGTGGGGGCAGAGCCAGTTTTGGCGCTTTCGTACCGATAAGCGCCGAGGGGATGGCGGAGATGTCGGTGCCGTGCACTTCCTGATCATACATGACTTTGCCGACGGCAAGCGCGATGCAGGCAAAGACGATGAGCGGGATCAGCGCCAGCAGATAGCGCGCGGTGCCACCCGATTTCGGCTGTTCTTTATTGTCGGTATCGGCAGTCATTTCGTTTCGCCTTCGGACGCGCGCTGCGAGCGGCGGCGGATGCCGGAGGCTTCCAATGCGGCAAGTTCGCGGCGGCGCAGGCGTCCGTCGATCCATACCCAGGCGATGATGGCGAGGATCATGAAGGCGGCAAAGCCATAGGAGCCGAAGACGTAGAAGGGATGGCTCATCTTACTCCTCCCGGGCGGCCATGCGTGCGGCGATGCGGCGTTGCGCGGCGATGCGCCGGCGCCAGATTTCGTTGCGGATCGCCATCAGATGCAGCGTGAAAAACAGCAGCGTGAAGGCCAGCGCCATGATGAAGAGCGGCCGGAGGAATTCAGCGTCGATGGCAGGGCCATCCATGCGCATGATGCTTTCCGACTGATGCAGGGTGTTCCACCAGTCGACCGAAAACTTGATGATCGGGATATTGACGAACCCGACCAGCGTCAGGATCGATGCGACGCGGGCCGCTTTCGACGGGTCGTCCATGGCGCGGTTGAGCGCGATCAGGCCGAGATACATAAGAAAAAGAATGAAGACTGAGGTCAGGCGCGCATCCCAGACCCAGTAGGTGCCCCACATCGGCTTGCCCCAGAGCGAGCCGGTGACCAGCGCGATCAGCGTGAAGGCGGCGCCGAGCGGAGCGGCGGTCTTGCCGGCGACGTCGGCCAGCGGATGGCGCCAGACCAGCGTGCCGATCGCCGACATGCTCATGATCGTGTAGCACATCATCGACAGCCAAGCGGCGGGAACGTGAATATACATGATACGGACGGTATCGCCCTGCTGGTAGTCGCCCGAGGTCGTAAAGGACAGATAGAGGCCGATTGCGAAAAGCACGGCCGAGATGGCCGCCAGCCAGGGTATGAGACGCGCCGAAAAGGCCAGAAACCGCGTGGGGTTGGCGAGGTCGGAAAAACGGCTGATCGCAGGGCTGATGTCGCTCATGCGGTTTGTTTAACCCGATATGGCTTTTCCGGCAATCGACCGCATTGTCTCAGATCGACGAAACAGTATCTCTTAGAGCGTGACGCCGAAAAGTGCAGGTGATTTTCGGAGGATATCGCGCTTCACCTCTTTGATTCCCGAGCGGATCAATCAGTCGTGTTGCGCAAGGCGAGGGCGGCTGCGGCCGGACCGAGGACGGCGAAGAACAATGTGAGCGCGATCAGTATGAGGAACGGCGGCAGGAAGGGCTGTGGCCCTTCGACGGCCGCATAGGTGGCGCTGACGCCGAAGATCAGTACGGGAATGGTGAGCGGCAGCACGAGGATCGAGACCAGCAGCCCGCCGCGCGGCAGCGCCACAGCCACGGCGGCACCCACCGCGCCGATGAAGGTGATCGCCGGAGAGCCGACGAGCAACGTCAGTGCGGTCGCGCCGATCGCCGTCTCGTTCATATTCATAAAGAGGCCGAGCAGGGGGGAGGCGATGACGAGCGGCAGGCCGGTCGCCACCCAATGCGCTGCGCATTTGATGAAAACCGTGAGGACCAGCGGCGTTTCCTGCATGACGAGCAGATCGAGCGAGCCGTCGTCACGCTCGGCCTGGAACAGCCGGTCGAGGCCGAGAAGGCTTGCGAGCAGCGCGCCGATCCAGACGATAGCCGGCCCGATGCGCGAGAGGAGTTTTAGGTCCGGGCCGACACCAAAGGGGATAACGGCGACAACGGTGAGGAAGAAGAGGATGCCGATCAACGCCCCGCCACCGGCGCGCACCGAAAGTTTGAGGTCGCGGAGGAAAAGGGCGGTCATGCATGGCACCGAATATGAGGCACGATACCCTCCTCTGTCCCTTTCGGGACATCTCCCCCACAAGGGGGGAGATTGGTAATTTGTAGCGCGCACAAGTCCGCATCCAACATCGACTCTGCAGAGACGGAACTCAACGGTTTTGTAAGCGGATGCTGCGAACTCCCAACAATCTCTCCCCTTGTGGGGGAGATGTCACGAAGTGACAGAGGGGGGTGACGCAGGTTCGGCAAGTTGAGCACCATCGGCATCATCCCCATATCCCTTCATTCACCCCGGTAAACCCGGTCATGTGCATCTCCTGCGCCACCTCCAGCCCCAGCGGTTGGTGCGTTGCAGCAAGTACGATGCCACCACTTTTCTGATGCGCCATGATCAGCTGCGCGAAGAGCTGGTCCGCCGAGCTGTCCAGCGCCGCCGTCGGTTCGTCGAGGATCCAGATCGGGCGGTAGGCGACGAGGAGTTTGGCGAAGGCGATTCGCCGCTGCTGACCGGCAGAGAGGTAGCCGAAGGGCAGATGCGTGATGTCGGCGAGGCCGACGGCGTCAGCCGCTTCATCCGCACTCAAGCCGAAGCCGCCGGGCATGTCGCGAAGGAAGGTCTTCCAGAAGGTCAGGTTTTCCGCGACGGTCAGCTCGGATTTCATCGCATTGCGATGGCCGAGATAGTGGCTGGCTTCGCCCGCCGGCCGGCCCGATTCGCCGTCATTTCCGATGAATGTGATGCGGCCTTTTTCTTGCCTGAGAAGGCCTGCGACAACGCGCAAAAGCGTTGATTTTCCCGACCCGTTGCGGCCTGTCAGAACCAGGGCTTCGCCATCCGTCAAGTTGAGGGAAACATTCGAGAAAATCAGGTCCTCGCCCCGCCGTGCCGCCAGATTTTCAGCGCTTAGATGCATTCGCTCAGGCTTTCCCTATTTCTTTACCGCAATGCGCAAAAAATTGTCCAAATTTGCATCTTGTCACTCTGGCAAGTCTTTACGAAATTATCTATAAGACCTGCAACCACGCCAGCGGTCGGCGTGAATTTCATCCTTGCGCCGAACTTAAGGTATTCTCCTTACGTGCGGACAGCGGAAATGGCCGTACCCGCATCCTGATGTGCATAAAGTGCATAGGCGTTCGCACGACTGTGTTGGCTATCAGAAACGGGGTATCTCGTGTCTAAATCTCTTGACAGTTTCAATTGTCGTTCCACGTTGACCGTGGGCGGGAAAGACTATGTCTATTTCAGCCTTCCCAAGGCTGAGGCGAATGGTCTGCCCGGCGTTTCCAAGCTGCCTTACTCCATGAAGGTGCTTCTGGAAAACCTGCTGCGTTTTGAAGACGGGCAGTCGGTCACGAAGGAACATATCCTTGCCGTCGCCGAATGGCTGACCAACAAGGGCACCGTCGAGAACGAAATCGCCTATCGCCCGGCACGCGTGCTGATGCAGGACTTCACCGGCGTTCCCGCCGTTGTCGACCTTGCCGCCATGCGCGACGCGATGGTTTCCCTCGGCGGCGATCCGGAAAAGATCAACCCGCTCGTTCCCGTCGACCTCGTCATCGACCACTCGGTCATCGTCGACGAATTCGGCACGCCGCAGGCTTTCGCCAAGAACGTCGAACTGGAATATCAGCGCAACGGCGAGCGCTACCGCTTCCTGAAGTGGGGCCAGCAGGCATTCAAGAACTTCCGCGTCGTTCCTCCCGGCACCGGCATCTGTCACCAGGTCAACCTCGAGTACCTCGGCCAGACCGTCTGGACGAAGGAAGAAGACGGCGAAACGATCGCTTATCCTGACACCTGCGTCGGCACCGATTCGCACACGACAATGATCAACGGCCTCGGCGTCCTCGGCTGGGGTGTGGGCGGTATCGAAGCTGAAGCCGCCATGCTCGGCCAGCCTGTCTCCATGCTGCTTCCGGAAGTTATCGGCTTCAAGCTGACCGGCAAGCTCAAGGAAGGCGTCACCGCGACCGACCTGGTGCTCACCGTCGTGCAGATGCTGCGCAAGAAGGGCGTCGTTTCCAAGTTCGTCGAATTCTTCGGCCCCGGCCTCGACGCACTGCCGCTCGCCGACCGCGCCACCATCGGCAACATGGGTCCGGAATACGGCGCGACCTGCGGCTTCTTCCCGGTCGACAAGGAAACGCTGAACTACCTCAACATGTCCGGCCGCGCCAAGGATCGTATCGCGCTCGTCGAAGCCTATTCCAAGGCTCAGGGCATGTGGCGCGACAATGACGGTTCCGACCTCGTCTTCACCGACACGCTGGAACTCGACCTCAACGACGTCGTGCCGTCGATGGCCGGCCCGAAGCGTCCGGAAGGCCGTATCGCGCTGGAAAACATCGCTTCCGGCTTCGCCACTTCGCTTGATACCGAATACAAGAAGCCGGGTCAGCTCTCTAACCGCTATGCGGTCGAAGGAACGGATTTCGATCTCGGCCATGGCGACGTCGCCATTGCTGCCATCACGTCGTGCACCAACACCTCCAACCCCTCGGTGCTGATCGCTGCCGGTCTGCTCGCCCGCAACGCCGTTGCCAAGGGCCTGAAGACCAAGCCGTGGGTCAAGACCTCGCTGGCACCGGGATCGCAGGTTGTCGGCGAATACCTCGCCAAGTCCGGTCTCCAGGCCGATCTCGACAAGCTCGGTTTCAACCTGGTCGGCTTCGGCTGCACCACCTGCATCGGCAACTCCGGCCCGCTGCCGGCGCCGATCTCGAAGACGATCAACGACAAGGGCCTGATCGTTTCGGGCGTGCTCTCGGGCAACCGCAACTTCGAAGGCCGTATTTCGCCCGACGTCCAGGCGAACTACCTCGCTTCGCCGCCGCTCGTCGTCGCCTACGCGCTCGCAGGTTCCGTGCAGCTCGACCTGACCAAGGAGCCGATCGGCGAAGACCAGAACGGCAAGCCGGTTTACCTGAAGGATATCTGGCCGACCTCGCATGAGGTTCAGGAGTTCATCCAGAAGTACGTCACCCGCGAGCTCTACGAGAGCAAGTATGCCGACGTCTTCAAGGGCGATGCCAACTGGCAGGCCGTGCAGGTTCCTCCGGGCCAGACCTATGCCTGGGACGACAACTCGACCTACGTCCAGAACCCGCCTTACTTCGTGGGCATGGGCAAGAAGGGTGCGGGCGTTTCCGATATCAAGGGCGCTCGCGTTCTCGGCCTCTTCGGCGACAAGATCACCACCGACCACATTTCGCCGGCCGGTTCGATCAAGGCTGCTTCGCCGGCGGGTGCCTACCTCATCGGTCATGGCGTCGGGGTTGCCGACTTCAACCAGTACGGCACGCGCCGCGGCAATCATGAAGTCATGATGCGCGGCACCTTCGCCAACATCCGCATCCGCAATCACATGCTCGGCCCGAACGGCAAGGAAGGTGGCTACACCATCCACTATCCGTCCAAGGAAGAGACGTCGATCTACGATGCGGCCATGCAGTACAAGGCCGAGGGCGTTCCGCTCGTCATCTTCGCAGGCGTCGAGTACGGCAACGGCTCGTCGCGCGACTGGGCTGCCAAGGGCACGAACCTGCTCGGCGTACGCGCCGTGATCGCCCAGTCCTTCGAGCGTATTCACCGCTCGAACCTGGTTGGCATGGGCGTTATCCCCTTCGTCTTCGAGGAAGGCACCACCTGGGCAAGCCTCGGCCTGAAGGGTGACGAACTCGTCACCATCGAAGGTCTGGCAGACATCAAGCCGCGCGAGCGCAAGATCGCCAAGGTCACCTATGGCGACGGTACGGTTCGCGATATTCCGATCATCTGCCGTATCGATACGCTGGATGAGGTCGTCTACGTCAACAATGGTGGTATCTTGCAGACCGTTCTGCGCGATCTCGCTGCCTAGTAGCTATCGACGCTGATCTTAGGAGGCCGCCGGAAAACTCTTCCGGCGGCCTCTTCTTTTTCACGGGGATGTGTTCGGCGCACCTGCCATGCGGCCTTGGCCTCACCCCATCGTGACTTTGCGTCATCACGCTTAGCTATTATCTCTTGTTTCAGGTTTTTCGGGCTTGATATGGCCTTACCGCCCCAAAGAGCGTGAATGTTTCGGAGGCTGCGCAGGCGGCCGGCGAAATTTGATGCAGAGGTAAGATAGAATGCGCCTTCGATTTTCGGTTCCACTTCTGGCAGGCATAGCGCTCGCAAGTTCGCTGCATGCGCAGGAGGCTGCGAAGATCAAGGGCGTGGTCGAGCTTTTCACCGCACAGGGCTGCGCTTCCTGTCCGCCGGCCGACGCGGCCTTCCGCAAGCTGATTCGCCAGGGCGACGTCGTGGCGCTCGCCTATCATGTCGACTACTGGAACTATCTAGGCTGGAGCGACACCATGGCGTCCAAGGACAACACGGCGCGCCAATATGCCTATGCACGCACGCTCGGGCGTAGCGGGGTCTATACGCCGCAGGCCATCGTCAATGGCCGTGATCATATGAACGGTGCCGACCTCAATGCGATCAACGTCAAGATTGATACATTCCAGCGCAATGGCGAGGGCCTGACCATTCCGGTGAATGCTGCGATGAAGGACGATGAGCTTTCGATCAAGATCGGCGCTGGCCAAGGCAAGGCGAATGTCGTCGTCGTCTATTTCGACAAGGAGCAGATGGTCGCTCCCAAGGGCGGTGAAAACAACGGCCAGCAGATTGCTTACATGCACGCGGTTTCCGATGTCGAGACAGTCGGCATGTGGGATGGGAAGGCGATGAATATCGTGCTGCCCGCGAATGTGCTGAGCAAGGCGGGGCGCAGGGGACTTGCGGTGCTTCTGCAATCGTCGTCGCCTTCAGGCGATCCCTCGGCCATCATCGGCGCGACTGTTCTGACGGTGGGCTCGGACGGCTGAGCCTATCCTTTGGCGGGAAGCCTTCTATTTCGGCTACCATCGAAAGGGTCTCCGCTTTGGCATATGCCAAAAGTTTCCCTATTTTGGCTGATGCCAAGAAGGGGAGGTGCCCGGCAAGGACGCATTCGGGGCTGGGGTTTATCGATACGTCCCGGCCGGGCGGCTTGGCGCGGCGGCGCCAAGCGGCTGCCTATACTTCCCGCAAATTTGGCGTGGTTTTGACTGAAATGCGGCGCTGCGGAGACGCTTTTGGGCATGGGAAAGAAATTGTGAGCCGCCAGAGCGTGATGCCGAAAAGTGTATGCGGTTTTCGGATGACATCACGCTCTACATCTTTGATTCTAGAGCGGATTCATATTTCAGGTCGAACAGACCTGAAATCATCCGACTCTAGACGTCTTGCAATTTGATGCGGCTGAGGCAAACTGTCATTCTCCTGTCATGAGATAGCCCTTGGGGGATTGATGACTGATCAGCCGGATTTGCGACATAGCGAAAGCCGCTCCGTGGAAAATAACACCTCCGTCGTCGTCGATCTCAAAGAATACAAACAGAGCAAGGATCCGTTGCCGGTGACGTTCCATCGCCGCGAGCTGGATGCCATTCTCTGGATTTACGGCCGTATGGTCGGCGAGGGCGAGTGGCGGGATTACGCGATCGACCACCTGAAGGAAAAGGCGGTCTTCTCCGTCTTCAAGCGTTCCGGCGAGATGCCGCTCTTCCGCATCGAAAAGAACCCGAAACTGGCCGCCAAGCAGGGTGCTTTCTCCGTCATCAATACCAACGGGATGACATTGAAGCGCGGGCATGACCTCAGCCAAGTCTTGAAGGTTTTCGACAAGCAGCTGAAGCTGGTGGAGAAGTAGTTTCTCCGCATTGGAGGACTGAGGGATATCGAAGGCTCAATGCGAGCGAGAATCTAACCCTCAAACAGCGTCCCAGGATAAACGCTCGGGTCGGGGTCGTTCTCCGCACCGTGGCCGAGCGCCTTCTGCATCAGCATCGTATCCAGCCACCGGCCATGCTTGTAGCCCGTGCCTTTGAGCAGTCCGATTTCGGCAAATCCTGCGGCTCGATGCAAGGCGACGGAGGCTGGATGCGCACCGCCGATAACGGCGACCATCTGGCGAAAACCCAGCGTCTGACAGCTTTCCACCAAGGCGTTCAGCAGCAGCTTGCCGATCCCTCGTCCGCGGGCCTCCGGAGCAAGGTAGATCGAATCCTCCACCATCCAGCGATAGGCCGGACGCGTGCGGAAGGACGAGGCATAGGCATAGCCGAGGAATGTTCCCTCCGCATCCTCGGCGACGATATAGGGGTAAGCTTTTTCCTGGATCGCGCGAAAGCGGCCTGCCATCTCCTCTTCGCTTGGAGGAGCGATCTCGTAGCTTGCCGTGCCGTTCAGCACGGAATCGCGGTAGATGGCGGTTATGTGGGGCAGGTCGTCTAAGGTTGCGCTGCGGAGGCGGACGGACATGTGTTTCTTGCTGCCTGATGTGCTGTGGCGATGGCTGCCATCAAATCGCAGGCCTCTTTATCAGGCAAACAAAAAGGCGGCCGGAGCCGCCTTTTCGATCGTTATTCGAGTTGCGCTTAGTTGCGGTTGCCCATGAAACGCAGCAGGAACATGAACAGGTTGATGAAGTCCAGGTAGAGCGACAGGGCACCCATGATCGCCTTGCGGCCAGCCACGGTTGCATCATCGGCATCGTAGTACATTTCCTTGATCCGCTGCGTATCGTAGGCGGTGAGGCCCGCGAAGATCAGCACGCCGATCACCGAGATGGCGAACTGCATGGCGGACGAAGCCAGGAAGATGTTGACCAGCGACGCGATGATCAGGCCGAAGAGACCCATCATCAGGAACGAGCCCATCGCCGAGAGATCACGCTTGGTCGTGTAGCCGTAGAGCGACAGCGCGCCGAAGGAGGCGGCTGTCACGAAGAAGGTCTGCACGACGCTCTGGCCGGTGTAGATGATGAAGATCGACGACAGCGACAGGCCCACCAGCGCGGCGTAGACCCAGAAGGTCGTCGTCGCGGCGGCCACGCTCATGCGGTTGATCCTGAAGCTCAGGAAGAAGACCATCGCCAGCGGAGCGAGAATGACAACCCACTTCAGCGGGCTGAGATAGATCGCCTGGCCGAAAGCCGTGATCTGTCCGTTTGCGAAAGCCAGAGAGAAAGCGAGATAAGCGGCAACACCCGTGATCGCCAGACCCAGCGCCATCAGGTTATAGACCTTGAGCATGTAGGCTCGAAGGCCCTCGTCTATCATCGCACCCGATTGCGCACCGCTCTGCGCCCGGTTTTGGTAATTGCGAAAGTCAGCCATGTTTTCCTCTTTCAAGCTCCGATTTGGGAACGGTGTCGGGCCATTCAGGCCCAGGCGCCGCTGCGGAGCTCCAGCATGCCTGCACAGAATATGAGGCTTTCAGGCCTTGTAGACAAGGGTCAAGCGGCCTGACCGATGTTAAATCGATGTAATATCGCGCCGTTTTCGCGGCGTTCGGTTAATCCGCGAGGAGAATTCATAGCTCACGCAGAACGGGTGCCGCTTTCTGACCCAGGATGCGCCATGTGCCGATGAGTCCGATCCCGACCGTCAGCACCAGGGCGATGACGAGGGTGGAGAGCGCGACATCGGGCATGAAGGTGGAAGGCAGCTTCATGATGCGGCTGACGATATACCAGGCGGAGGCGGAACCGGCGATCAATGCGAAGATCGCGGTCGCGGCACCCAGGATCAGATATTCGTAGCTGAAGGCGCGAATCAGCATCGCCCGGGTTGCGCCGAGCGTTTTGAGAATGACGGCATCATGGGTGCGGGCACGGTTTCCGGCCGCCAGTGCACCGGCCAGCACCAGCACCGAGGCGATGAGTGCGACCGAGGCGGCGGCGCGGATCGCCGTTGCGAGCTGTCCTACCAGCGTGTTGACGACATCGAGGGCATCCTTGACGCGGACGCTTGTTATGGTCGGGTAGGCGTTGGTGACTTTCCTGAGAATTGCCGCTTCCTGCTCCGAGGTCGCGGAGGTATCCGTCAGGGTCGCAAGCCAGGCGTGCGGCGCGCCCTTAAAGGTGTTTGGCGAGAAGATCATCACGAAATTGATGGACAGCGACTGCCATTGCACCTTGCGGAAGCTGGCGATCTTGGCGGTAATATTGCGGCCGAGTACGTTGACGGTGACTTTGTCGCCAAGCTTCAGGCCAAGCGCCTTGCCTTCTTCTTCCGAAAAGGACACCAGCGGCTCGCCGCCATAGTCCTTGTCCCACCATTTGCCTTCGGTGACCGATGCGTTTTCCGGCACTGTTTCGGCGTAGGTGATGCCGCGATCGCCGCGCAGCACCCATTGCCCCGCGGCCGGCACTTTCATCTTGGTGACATCCTCGCCGTTGAAGGCGACGATCCGGCCGCGCAGCATCGGCGCTTCGACGAGTTTACCCTTGGGATCCTCGTTGAGGACGATCTTGCGGAAGCCCTCGAGTTCCGGCCCCTGGATATCGACGAAGAAGAAATTCGGCGCCTTCTCGCTCATGCGTCCCATGAGTTCGCTGCGCATGTTGCCGTCAATCAATGTCAGGGTTACCAGCAGCGCCAGGCCGAGGCCGAGCGACAGCACGACCGATGAGGTGAGCGCGCCCGGGCGATGGATATTGCCGATCGCCAGCCGCAGGGCCGGCGAGCGCACGCGCGGACTGCGGCGCGCAAGCCAGGAGAGCAGGGCTGCGACGACGCGCAGCACGACGAAAGCGGCGGCGATCGAGACGACGAAGACGATGGCGATGAAGCGGTCATAGGCGGTGACGATCGCCAAAGCCGCAAGCGCTGCCATCAGCAGGCCAGCGGCAAGCAGATAAGGCCAGCCGGGCAGGCGGCGCGTCTCGAAGCCCTGTTCGCGGAAGAGCGCGGTTGCCGGTACTTCTCGGGCATGGCCGAGCGGCGGAATGGCAAAGGCAAGCGTCGTCAGCAGCCCGAACACGGCTGCCAGCGCCAATGGGCCGGGATAGAGCCGCGGCGCCGTCGATATCGGCAGGAATTCCGCCATGAACTGCGAAGCGATGATGGGCGCGATGGCGCCGAGAACCAAGCCGATGGCGACGCCGGCAAGCGCGATGACGGCGATCTGGATGAGATAGATCAGCACGACGACGAAGGCCGGAGCGCCGAGGCATTTGAAGGTGGCGATGGTGGTGCGCTTCGAATCAAGGAAGGCGCGCACGGCGTTTGCGACGCCCACGCCGCCGACGATGAGCGCAGCCAGCCCGACCAACGTCAGGAACTGCGAGAAGCGCGTCACGTTGTCGGCAAGTTCGGGAGCGGCGCGGGCGCTGGTGCGGATCGACCAGCCGGCCTGCGGGAAGGCGGCTTTAGCGCGATCGCCGATGTTGCTCAGGCCGCTCGCAGGATCGTCCATGCGGATCCTGTAGGCCTGCTCGACGAGGCTGCCCGTTGTAATCAGGCCGGAAGCCGTCAGCGCCTCGCGGCTGGTGAGCAGGCGCGGAGCGAAGCCGAAACCTTCGGAGACAGCGTCCGGTTCATTCTTGATGGTGCCTGATATGTGCAGCTTCGCATTGCCGAGCAGCAGGTCGTCGCCGACCTTGAGGTTCAGGCGTTCGAGCAGCAACGGGGCGACGACGGCGCCATAGCCGCCATCCTTGGTGGCGAGCAGAGCCGAGATCGGCTGGTTGGGATCGGCTTCAAAGGTGCCGTAGAGTGGATAGGCGTCATCAACCGCCTTGACCTCGACCAATGCCTGGTCGGAGCCGTCGGGCAGGCGGGACATCGAGCGCAGATTGGTCGAGCGTGAGAGCTTGCCGAGGCCTTGCAGAAAGGCGAGTTCCTCAGGCGTTGCCTCGCGATTGCGCAACTCGAAACGAACGTCACCCGCCAGCAGCGATTGTCCCTGGGTCGAGATCGCATCGGTGATCGAGCGCGACACGGAGTTGACGGCGGCAATAGCGCCGGTGCCGAGCGCGATGCAGGCAAGGAAAATGTAAAAGCCGCCAAGGCCACCGCGCAGTTCGCGCAAGGCAAGACGGAAGGCGAGTGACAGTCGCATTCGTGCCGCACTCGTCACGCGATGGCCGCCTGATTGACGCGTGGCTGAGCGCTGTCATTCTCGATTTCACCGGAGCGGACGCGAATCTGGCGCGAGCAGCGCGCGGCAAGTGCCGGATCGTGTGTGACGAGCAGCATGGTCGTGCCGCGCTCGGCCTGCTGGGCGAACAGCAGGTCGGCGATCTGGCGCCCGGTATCGGTGTCGAGATTGCCTGTCGGTTCGTCGGCGATGAGAACGGCGGGCGAAGGCGCAAGGGCGCGGGCGATCGCCACGCGCTGCTGCTCGCCGCCGGACAACTGGCCGGGATAGTGATTGAGCCGCTCGCCCAGCCCCACGGCTTCGAGCTCGCGCCGGGCGATATCGAAGGCGTCCCTGGTATTGGCAAGCTCCAGTGGAACCGCGACGTTTTCCAGCGCCGTCATATTGGCGATGAGGTGGAATGACTGGAAGACAATGCCGATATTGCGGCCGCGGAAATCGGCGATGCGATCTTCGCTCAGGCTGTGCAGCGGCGTATCGCTGATCAGAAGCTCGCCGCTATCGAGCTTCTCGAGGCCGGCCAGCACCATCAGCAGCGTCGACTTGCCGGAGCCGGAGGGACCGACGATTCCGACCGCCTCACCCTCCATGATGGTGAGGTCGATATCCTTCAGCACATGGACTGACGCGGCAGCATTGCCGAGTGTCAAATCTGCCTTCTTCAGCTCGATGATGGTTTTTGCCAATGCGAACGCCCTATATATCAGTGAGCATCAGAGATAATGGCGGGCGCGATTTGGCCCGAGCAGCGAATTTAGGGAATGGATCATGAGTTTTAAAGTTGCTGCGTTTCACTTCGCTGTCATCACTTTCAGTCTTTTGTTTGGCGCGGCGGGCGCCGCCGAGGCCCGAACCATTCAGCTCGTCGGCTTCGGCGATAGTCTGATGGCCGGCTATCAGTTGCCGCCGGGCGATGGCTTTCCCGCCAAACTGGAGGCTGCCTTGAAGGCGAAGGGGTTGGACATGACCGTGGCCGATGCCGGCGTGTCGGGAGATACGACATCCGGCGGGCTTTCGCGCATCGATTGGTCGGTGCCTGACGGCACGGACGGCGTGATCCTTGAGCTTGGCGCCAATGACGCGCTTCGCGGGATACCGCCGGAGCAGACGGAGAAGAACCTGGAAACGATGATCGAGCGGTTGAAGGAAAGGAAGATCCCGATCTTCCTCGCCGGCATGCTGGCGCCGCCGAACATGGGGCCGGACTATGCCGAGAAATTCAATCCGATCTACAAGCGTCTGGCCGAAAAATACCAGCTTGCGCTCTATCCGTTCTTCCTTGACGGCGTCGCCGCCCAGGCGGATCTACAGCTCGCCGACGGCATGCATCCGAACCCCAGGGGTGTCGATGTCATGGTCGAGCGTATCTTACCGGCCGTTATCAAGTTTGTAGGGATGATTGACGCAGGTGCGAAATAGATGCTTGCACCGACTGCAAATGCGTGATTCCCTGCTTATACCTGCAAGAGATTCGGGGAGTGCTCGTCATGCCGAGACTTTTTACCGCCCTCGAAATTCCGCGCAACGCGGCCATGAGCCTGTCATTGTTGCGCGGTGGTCTCCCGGGAGCCAGGTGGATCGACGTTGAAAATTATCACATCACTTTGCGCTTCATCGGCGATGTCGATGGCCGCACGGCGGATGAGATCGTCGACCGGCTGGACCGGATAGATCGCCCTGAGTTCCAGCTGCGGCTGGAGGGCATCGGTTCCTTCGGTTCCAAAAAACCGCATTCGGTTTGGGCCGGGGTCTCGCAGTCACCGGATATGTTCGCGCTGCAAGGTGAGATCGAGCGCATCTGCCAGCGTATCGGCCTGCAGCCCGATCCTCGCAAGTTCACGCCGCACGTCACGCTCGCCAGGCTGAAATCCTCGCGGGTCGACGATGTCGTGCACTATCTCTCCGGCCGCGGCAATTTCTATACCCAGCCATTCACGGTCGGACGGTTCGTGCTTCTGTCCTCTCGCGAATCGGTTGGCGGCGGCCCGTATCTCACCGAAGAGATATTCCCGCTTCACGAGTCCCGCAGCGCTTTCCCGGCCTTGGGCAACAGTGCGCTGCAGCCAGCCAAGAGCATGGTGTAGACGGCCTCGAAATCCTCGCGGCTGCCGTAATAGGGATCGGGAATATCCCTGTTGCTGCCGAGCGCTAAGGCATTGAAGAGGTATAGCCTGCCGAGTGTGTCGGCGGGCGCCACCTTGCGCAAGTTCTTCAAATTGTCTTGATCCATTGCCAGGATCAGATCGAACCTGCCGAAATCGTCTGATGCGATGCGGCGAGCGCGTTGGTTGGAAATATCCACGCCGTGTCCGGCCGCAACGGCGATCGAGCGGCGGTCGGGGGGCTCGCCCTGATGCCAGCCGCCGGTGCCGGCAGAATCGATCTCAAATTCCGATGAGCGGCCGGCCTGCTCTACCAGATGCCGGAAGATGCCTTCGGCAAGGGGCGAGCGGCAGATATTGCCGGCGCAGACGAAAAGTACCCTATGGCGATCCATGCTATTTTTCGTCCGGAATTGCGTGAAACGATAAAGCCGAGCGGTTCGGATATTCCAAGAGGAGTGAACCGCTCCAGAGAGGAGTGATCTATCATGAAATACGAGAAGCTGAACCCGGCAGCAATCGAAGAAAATCTTGCCGAGCTTTCAGGCTGGGCGCTTGCGGCCGATGGCCTTTCCATTTCGAAGACCTTCAAGTTCCGCAGCTTCGTCGAGGCCTTCGGTTTCATGACCGAGGCTGCACTCGCGGCGGAGAAGTTCAATCATCACCCCGAATGGTTCAACGTCTATTCCCGCGTCGAAGTGAAGCTGACGACGCATGACGTCGGTGGCCTGACCGACCACGACATCAAGATGGCGAAGGCGATGGAGAGGGCGGCTCTGCGCCGGCTCGATTGAATCGGGATCCACGATCACCATATGTTTACACGGTCCGGGCGACCGGCACGAGTAGAGGTAAATGGAATGGATGACATCAAGTACGGGGAAATCCTGATGCCTGGTGATGAAGAGACCCAGAAGAAGCAGGAAAAATCGGTGCGCAGCAAATTCTGGCCGACCTTGCGAAAGGCGGCTCGTCACATCCCTTTTTCGCGCGATGTCGTGGCCGCTTTCTATTGCGCGCTCGACCCGCAGACGCCGACCCGCGTGCGCGGCATATTGCTGGCGGCGCTCGGCTACTTCGTCATGCCGGTCGACATCATCCCCGATTTTTTCGCCGTCATCGGCTACACGGACGATGTGGCCGTGCTGACGCTCGCCTTCAGCATGATCAGGGGCCATATCCGCCAGGAGCATTACGATGCCGCCGACCGGGCTTTGGAGAGCGAGCCGGAGGCAATGAAGACGGCTTGATGGCCGCTTTGTGGGGGCGATCTGATTCCTCTCGGGTTTCCAGACCTTTATGAGGCCTCCCTGATTTTAGCGAGGTCAAATTCTTGCCCGAATCTTTCTGTCTTAAATCTGACCTGTAGGGTGGTACTTCATCATCCGGGTTTTCCAACTCCTTCTGATGCGTTTCAAACTCCGTTCAATACCTGGATTGAAATGGAACGGAGCCGAGAGAGGTCAGCGCTCCGTTGACGGTTTGGTAACCTGAATAAAGTCAAAATAGGGCAGCTCACGAGCATAGGCGTGCGTCAATCGAATCGCCATGAGCTCTGGACCGCACAAAATCGGCAGGAAAACATGTTTGTAAAAAGCTTCGCAATCGCCCTCTCGCTCGTTCTGGCCGGCACCGGCATCGCGTCCGCGCAGACCAAGAAGCCGAAGCAGACGCAGGCAGCTGCAGCAGCCCCCACGGCTCCCACGCCTATCCAGCAGTTCGACGCCTGGGGCGCCTACTCCTACCAGTCTGCCGGCGGCAAGGTCTGCTATGTTCTCTCCGTGCCGACGGTAAAGTCGCCGCCTTCGGGCATCGACCATGGCGATAACTTCTTCATCGTCTCGCAGCGTCCGGGTCAGAACATTTCCTATGAGCCGCAGGCGATGATGGGATATCCGCTGAAGGAGAACTCCAAGGTCAACGTCGTCATCGACAACAAGACCTTTGTGATGTTCACCAAGGACAAGGGCGCCTGGGTCGAAAATGCGGCACAGGAGCCAGCGCTGGTAGCGGCGCTGAAATCGGGCCATTCCCTGAAGGTAACGGCGACTTCGAAGAAGGGTACGGCGACGTCCTACACCTATTCGCTGAAGGGTGTGAGCGCTGCTCTCAAGAAGATCGAAGGCTGCAAGTAAGATCGGGTATCGGCGGATCACGATAATGTGATCTTCCTGTGGCCACGACCGCAATGAATAAGGCCGGTCATGTCGACCGGCCTTTCGCTTTTTGAGGCCACTCTTTGCTTTTGAGGGAAAGGGATGACGCGAGCGGAAAATAATGCTAAAGGCCGCGCCAATAGCAGGTGTCCGGCAGACAGCTTGAAGATAGCTTGCCCGGCCGCCGCATGAATCTTCAGATTTCCGTGCGTTGCCCGCATCCGCAGCTTTCGTCAGCTTTTGCGGCATCGCCGATATGAACCGTTGGAACGATCCTATGTCCGCCACTGATGTCATAACCCACTCAAAGCTCAAGCCGATGCCCGTGTCGCAGCCGGTCGAGCTTGCGCCAAAACCGTCGCTGATCGGCCTGACGCGTGAGGAAATGGCGGCGGCGCTCAAGGAAAAGGGCGTTGCCGACAAGCAGATCAAGATGCGCGTCAGCCAGCTCTGGAACTGGATCTATGTGCGCGGCGTCTCGGATTTCGACGCCATGGCAAATGTCTCGAAGGACATGCGCGAGATGCTGAAGACGCATTTCACCATTGCGCGTCCCGAGATCGTTGAGGAACAGGTCTCCAACGACGGCACCCGCAAATGGCTGCTGCGCTATCCGCCGCGCGGCGCCGGCCGTCCCGTCGAGGTCGAGACCGTCTACATTCCGGAAGAGGGCCGCGGCACGCTCTGCATTTCCAGCCAGGTCGGCTGTTCGCTCACCTGTTCCTTCTGTCACACCGGCACGCAGCGGCTCGTGCGCAACCTGACGGCCGAAGAGATCCTGTCGCAGCTGCTTCTGGCGCGCGACCGCCTCGGCGATTTTCCGGATCGTGAAGCGCCGCAGGGCACGATCATGCCGGCTGAGGGACGCAAGGTCAGCAATATCGTCATGATGGGCATGGGCGAGCCGCTCTACAATTTCGACAGCGTCAAGACGGCGCTGCTGATCGCCTCCGATGGTGACGGTCTATCGCTTTCGAAGCGACGCATCACGCTTTCGACCTCGGGCGTCGTGCCTGAGATCTACCGCACCGGCGAGGAGATCGGCGTCATGCTGGCGATCTCGCTGCATGCCGTCAGGGACGACCTGCGCGACATGCTGGTGCCGATCAACAAGAAGTATCCTCTGAAAGAGCTGATGGACGCCTGCCGCGCCTATCCTGGCCTTTCGAACGCGCGGCGCATTACCTTCGAATATGTGATGCTGAAGGGCGTCAACGACAGCCTCGAGGATGCCAAGGGGCTGATCCAGCTCCTGAAGGGCGTTCCGGCCAAGATCAACCTCATCCCCTTCAATCCCTGGCCCGGCACGAATTACCAGTGTTCCGACTGGGAGCAGATCGAAAAGTTCGCCGATTTCATCAATTCGGCAGGTTACGCCTCACCGATCCGCACGCCGCGCGGCCGCGACATTCTTGCCGCCTGCGGCCAGTTGAAGTCCGAATCCGAGCGCATGCGCAAGACCGAACGACTGGCGTTCGAAGCGATGATGATCGCCAATCACGGCGAGGACTGAGATTGATGATCGTCAGACTGCGCAGGCCGATCAGGCTCCTCTGGGGCTATCTCGCCGCTTGCGCCCTGATGGGCTTCGTGCTCGCCTGCGTTGCCGCATGGACGATGCCGGAGACGGCCGCACCTGAGGTTTTCGCCCTGACGATTGCGCTCACCAAGCTTGCCATGATCGTCAGTGTCCTTCCATCGATCGTTGTTATCCCGATTCTGGAATGGCTGGGAATGCGCCGCTGGTACGGCTACGCGATCTATGGAGCCGTGTTGTCGGCGGTGGCGTCCGTCCTGATTTCAGGCGGCATCGAGCGGCCGCAGCCTCTCAATCTCATCACCATCGCGATCTGCTTCGCCTTCCTGGGAGCCGCAAGCGCCACCGTCTATTGGTGGATCGCGGGCCGGTTCGCCGGACGTGGCGTCGTTCTCAGCGAGACTGAGTGAAGAAGATTTTGACCGCGAAGATCGAGAACACGCCGGCAAAGGCATAGTCGAGGCCGCGCATCACGCCACGGTTGCGCTGCAGCCAGGACGACAGGCCGTCGGCGGCAAGAACAACGAGCGCGTTCACCGGCATGCCGATGACGATGAAGAAGAAGCCGAGGAACAGCAGCTTGTGCGTGACGGCGGGATCGCCTGATGTAACGAACTGCGGCAGGAAGGTCATGAAGAAGATGATGACCTTGGGGTTCAGCAGATTGACCCAGAAGCCGTTCGAGATGTTGGCGAGCGGCGTTCCGGCGACGGCATCGACCTTCTTGACCGAAAGGCTTGAGCCGAAGCGGATCGCCTGGATCGCCAGCCACAGCAAATAGGCGGCGCCGCCGGTCTTCAGGATCGTGAACGCAATGGGCGAGGCTGTAATCAGCGCCGAGATGCCGAATGCCACCAGGCAGGTGTGGACGACAACCCCGAGTGTGGTGCCGAGCACGACGAAAAGCGCTGCCTTTTTGCCTTGCGCCAGCGCGCGGCTGATCGACAGCGTCATGTCGGGGCCCGGTGTCATCGCCAGCAGCAGGCTCGCTGCGGAAAAAGCAAGAAGGGTCGGCAGGCTGGGTATGAAGTCCACGAGAATGCTCCGAAAGCCGGAAGGGGGTGGCTTTTTCTATCCGGCTTTCGGTGGATTGCAAATCAATCCTTCTTTTCGAGGAATGCCTTGAATTGATCGGCATAATCCGGATGCCAGCGCGATAGCGGCGGCCGGTTCTCGACGATATCGCCGGCTGCCCAGAGCATGCGGCGTTCGTCGACAGGGCGGGCCACGTCATTATCCGGGCAGAGGATGTAGAAATCGCCGCGCTTCAGGCTTTCTACCATGAAGTCGACCGTCTGTTCCGGCGTCCAGGCGCCGGCCGGCTTTTCCGTGCGCTCGCCCTTGGTGAGGCCAGTGAAGACGAAGCCGGGAATGAGAAGGTGGGCCGAAATCTTTGCGCCTTCCGTGTTGCGCAGCTCGTGCTGCAGCGCTTCGGTGAAGACCTTCACGCCGGCCTTGGAGACATTGTAGGCGGGGTTGCCGGGAGGCGTGGTGATGCCCTGCTTCGAACCGGTGTTGATGATGACGCCTGCTTCGCCATGGGCAATCATGCCAGGCCCGAAGACGCGCGTGCCATTGATGACGCCGAGCAGATTGACGCCGAGAATGGCGTCCCAGCCGGACTGATCGCTGAAGATCGAGGTTTCCGGGCCGATGCCGGCATTGTTCATCAGCACATGCACGCGGCCGAAGCGCTGCAGAACCGTGCGCTCCAATGCTTCCAGCGCTTGCCTGCTGGCGACATCGGTCTCGACAGCCAGCACATGCTCTTCGCCTGTGATCGTCTTAAGTTCGGCGGCGGCCTGCGCCAGCCGATCGCCTCCGAGGTCGGCAATGGCGACGCTCATGCCGAGCGAGGCGAAATATTTGGCGGCCGCAAAGCCGATACCGGACGCGCCGCCGGTGATGACGGCAACATTGGATTTCCTGAAAATGGCTTGAATATCGGTCAAAGACGTGCCCTCCGAGGCATAGCTTGCTTGCCGCCGAATATGGGGCTTTCCGAAGGCGAGTCAAACACACGTCGCATCCCCACGCGGCGCTCCACCCTGCTTCCCCTTGCGCCTCACGATAATCTCGCTAAAAGTTCCGCGATACAGGTTTGCGGGCCTCTCCCCTGGCTCGCCTTGAAACGGAACTCATCATGGCATCACATAAAGACGTGAAGAAAGTCGTTCTCGCCTATTCCGGCGGTCTCGACACCTCGATTATCCTGAAGTGGCTGCAGACCGAGCTTGGCGCCGAAGTCGTGACCTTCACCGCCGATCTCGGCCAGGGTGAAGAGCTGGAGCCGGCGCGCAAGAAGGCCGAATTGCTCGGCATCAAGGAAATCTACATCGAGGACGTGCGCGAGGAATTCGTGCGCGATTTCGTCTTCCCGATGTTCCGTGCCAACGCCGTCTACGAAGGCGTCTATCTGCTCGGCACCTCGATCGCTCGCCCGCTGATCTCCAAGCACCTGATCGAGATCGCCAAGAAGACCGGCGCCGACGCCATCGCGCACGGCGCGACCGGGAAGGGCAACGACCAGGTTCGCTTCGAGCTTTCGGCCTATGCCTTGAACCCGGATATCAAGATCATCGCTCCATGGCGCGACTGGTCGTTCAAGAGCCGTACCGATCTGCTCGAATTCGCCGAGAAGCATCAGATCCCGGTTGCCAAGGACAAGAAGGGCGAAGCGCCGTTCTCCGTCGACGCCAATCTGTTGCACTCCTCCTCCGAAGGTAAGGTTCTGGAAGATCCGGCCCAGGAAGCACCGGAATATGTGCATATGCGCACGATTTCTCCGGAAGCCGCGCCCGACAAGGCCACGATCATCAAGGTCGGCTTTGAAAAGGGCGACGCCGTTTCGATCAACGGTCAGCGCCTGAGCCCGGCAACGCTGCTTGCGAAGCTGAACGAATATGGACGCGACAATGGCATCGGCCGTCTCGACCTCGTCGAGAATCGCTTCGTTGGCATGAAGTCGCGCGGCGTCTACGAGACCCCCGGCGGCACGATCCTGCTCGCGGCACACCGCGCCATCGAATCCATCACGCTCGATCGCGGTGCCGCGCACCTCAAGGACGAGCTGATGCCGCGTTACGCAGAACTCATCTATTACGGCTTCTGGTTCTCGCCGGAGCGCGAAATGCTGCAGGCGCTGATCGACAAGAGCCAGGAGCATGTCGAAGGCGAAGTGACGCTGAAGCTCTACAAGGGCAATGTCATGACCATCGGCCGCGAAAGCCCGAAGTCGCTCTATTCCGACAAATTGGTGACGTTCGAAGACGACCAGGGCGCCTACGATCAGAAGGATGCGGCCGGCTTCATCAAGCTGAATGCACTGCGTCTGCGCACGCTCGGCAAGCGCAACCTGTCGAAGTAAGCATCATTGAAACGAAGAAACCCGCCTCCGGAGACCGGAGGCGGGTTTTTCTTTGCCGAAGCTGGAGCGTTTCTGCTTTTCATCGAATCGCGAAAACGCTCAATCTTCTTGTGTTTACGCATTCCGGACGGAAAACCGCTGTGCACTTTTCCTGGAAATGCTCCAGGGAGGCTGTTGGCGTTTAATCCACCGGCCTCAGTTCGCGTTCGATCTCCGCAGGCAACTCGACTTTCTGCAGATTGCTGCGGAATGCACAGAGCGCATCATGCAACTGCATTTGCAGTCCTTGATCGAACCCCTGCGTCGCATTGCGCTCGACCTCGCAGACCTCTCTGTCGATCTGCTTCAGCTTGGCTTCGGCCGAGTCTGAAAGCACAATCCTCTTGGCGCGACGGTCGAGCGGATCGGGCTGGCGTTCGATCAGGCCTCGTGCCTGCAACTTGTCCAGAAAGGCGCTGACCGTCATTGGCTCCAGCCCCATTCTGGAAGCGATGTCGAGTTGGCGACTGCCGTTGATGGCGGCGACCTGCATCAAGGTTCTTGCTTCGCCCGCCGTCAGGCCGAGGCCAGCGACGAGGATGCGTCGCTCGAAGGCCGTCCTGATCAAACGGGCGCAATCGCTCACAAGAAAAGCGAGCGAATCCGTATTAATCCTGCTGTTCATAAGCGTTTCCCTACCTACGCTTTTCATTTCTGGGGCCCCACGACGTTCATATTGGTTTACACCCATGAACACAACGTCTTCTTCAGTCATAAAGCGAACGGCAACTTGACCCTGTTCAGGATATCGCTAGTCTTCTACGATCAGCAGTAGGGATTCCCCCGGTCATGACGCAATCGCTTGTTGTCGGCGCTTTTCTGGCGGCGCTGTTCTATGTGCTGATTCCCGGACCTGCTTTTCTGGCGCTGCTTGGCATCGGAGCGGGGCAGGGACGCAAGGCTGGCGCCTTCTTCGTCAGCGGCCATCTGTTGGGCGACCTCGTCTGGTCGACGCTCGCCTTGGTCGCCATCGTCGGCGCCAAAGCCATCGGCACATTCGTCTTCGACCTGCTCGGATTGCTATGCGGTTTCTATCTCGCCTGGATCGGCTGGAATGCCGTCACCGCCAAGCCGAAGGGCGATGGCCAGGCGCTCATCAATGTCGATCGTCCGTTCCGCCGCGGTCTCATTTTTGGCGTCACCAATCCGAAAGGATATCCCGTTGCGCTGGCTACGTTCACGGCGCTCGTCGCAGGCTCTGCCGGCGCATTGACGTTCAGCGCGCTGCCGCTGTTGCTGACGGTTTCCTTCGCCGGCTTCATAACAGCCGATGTCATTCTCGTCAGCATCATCGGAGCGAGCGCCGTGCGGCGTTTCTATCGCGCGCATGAGCGGCTGATCGTGCGTTGTTCGGGTGTGCTCTTCATGGGCTTTGCGGTGCAGGCGCTCTGGCACGCGACGCCCGGCCTGCTCGGCTGGCGCAAGGCCTGATCTTCCCACAGCGTCGGTCCTAAAATCGGAATCGATTTTCGGACCGACGCGTAGTTTCAAAGAGATAGAGCGTCTTTGCGTTTCCGAAAGGAAGCACGACGCTCGAATGAATTTGTTTCGTCCCGCCATACCAATTCGGCGGGGGTAGCCTTATATCGTGCTTCGATCAGATGTCTGTCGAAAGGATGCCTCGCATGTCTTCCCTTACCGCCGTCAATCCCGCGCTTATCGAATGGACCGGACATCAGGGCTTGCCGCGCTTCGACGCGGTGAAAGATTCGGATTTTGCCGTCGCTTTCGACGCGGCGCTCGCGGCGCATGAGGCGGAAATCGATGTGATTGCCGGTCAGAGCGAGGCTCCGACCTTCGCCAATACCGTGACCGCGCTCGAACTTGCCGGCGATGAACTCTCGCGCATTTCGGCGCTGTTCTGGAACAAGGCCGGTGCCCACACCAACGATACCATCCAGGCGCTGGAGCGCGAGATCGCACCGAAGATGGCGCGGCATTATTCGAAGATCGGCACGAATGCCGCGCTCTTTGCACGCATCGACGCGCTTTGGGAAGGCCGCGACAAGCTTGGCCTGACGCTGGAAGAGACCCGCGTGCTCGAGCGGCATTGGAAGGGCTTCGTGAAAGCCGGTGCCAAGCTCCCGAAGGCGGAGCAGGAGCGTCTTTCTGGAATCAACGAGAAGCTCGCCGGTCTCGGTGCGCAGTTCGGCCAGAACGTGCTTGCCGATGAAAAGAGCTGGGCGCTTCTGCTGTCTGAAGAAGCTGATCTTGCCGGGCTTCCGGACTATCTGCGTGACGCGATGGCCGCCGCGGCGCGCGAGCGCGGCGAAGAGGGCAAATATGCCGTCACTCTGTCGCGTTCGATCATCGAACCGTTCCTGACCTCATCGGAGCGCCGCGATCTGCGCGAACAGGCTTTCAACGCCTGGGTGGCGCGCGGTGCCAATGGCGGCAAGACGGACAATCGCGAGATCATCCGCGAGACGCTGGCCTTGAGAGCCGAGAAAGCCAAGCTGCTCGGCTATGGCAACTTCGCGGAGCTGAAGCTCGACAACACCATGGCGAAGACGCCGACGGCCGTGAACGAGCTGCTGAGAGCGGTATGGTCGAAGGCGGCGGCTCGCGCCGGCGAAGAGGAAAAGGATATTGCCGCGCTGATCACAGAGGAGGGCCGCAATCATGAGGTCATGCCTTGGGACTGGCGGCACTACGCCGAGAAAATCCGGACGCGGAAGTTCGATTTCTCCGAAACGGAGCTGAAGCCCTATCTGCAGCTCGAAAAGATCATCGCTGCCTGCTTCGATGTTGCCGGCCGCCTGTTCGGCATCAAGGCTGTCGAGCAGAAGGGCGTCCCCGCCTATCATCCCGATGTGCGCGTCTTCGAAATCCGCGACGGCTCCGACAAGCTCGTTGCGCTGTTCCTCGGCGACTACTTCGCCCGCAGCTCGAAGCGCTCGGGCGCCTGGATGAGCTCGTTCCAGTCGCAACACAAGCTGCCGCTCAAGGACGGTCAGGTCGGCGAACTGCCGATCATCTATAATGTCTGCAATTTCGCCAAGCCGGCGGAGGGCAAGCCGGCGCTGCTGTCGCTCGACGATGCGCGCACGCTGTTCCACGAGTTCGGCCACGCCCTGCACGGCATGCTTTCCAATGTCACCTATCCCTCGGTATCCGGCACCGGCGTTTCCCGCGATTTCGTCGAACTGCCGTCGCAGCTCTACGAGCACTGGCTGACGGTGCCGGCCATCCTCAAGGAATATGCCGTTCATTACGAGACCGGCGCGCCGATCCCGCAGACGCTGCTGGACAAGGTGCTGGCGGCCCGAACCTTCAATGCCGGCTTCAACACGGTCGAGTTTACGTCCTCGGCGCTGGTCGATATGGCGTTCCATACCCGCGGCGCGGTGGCGGATCCAATGGCGGTGCAGGCGGAAGTGCTTGATGAGATCGGCATGCCGAAGGCGATCGTCATGCGTCATGCGACGCCGCACTTCCAGCATGTGTTCTCCGGCGACGGCTATTCGGCCGGTTATTATTCCTACATGTGGTCGGAAGTGCTCGATGCCGACGCATTCGCCGCTTTCGAGGAAACCGGCGATGCTTTCAATCCCGACATGGCAGCAAGACTGAAAGGCAACATCTACTCTGTCGGCGGCTCGATCGATCCGGAGGAGACCTACAAGGCCTTCCGCGGCAAACTGCCGAGCCCGGATGCGATGCTGAAGAAGAAAGGGCTGGCGGCCTGATCGGGCTGCCAGACACGAAATCCGGATGGCGGACGCTTTAACTAGGGCATGTCGCGCAAAAGTGTGCATCGGTTTTGCGACTACGACATGCGTGAAATCAAAGAGCTAAAGCGCGTGAAGCGAATCTTAGAGATCGCGACGCGCTTTAGCGACCGCCGTTCGTTTCGGCTTCTGGCCAAAGCTGCACGAGGTAGCGGTCGTCTCCATCGAGCCCGTCTTCACTGAGGGTATCGATACCGGATATGCACAAGCGCACACCCAGCCGTCCGGCCCTCACAGCAAGGCGCGCGGCGTCCGGTTCGTAATCCGTCAATCCAGCCAAAACAAGCTGGCCGGAAGGGCAGTCGAACGTGGCTTCAGTCACATGCTGGTAGGCGTCGAGGCCAGTTGCCGGGCGTTGATCGTGCCATTCAACGTGCACCGGCACGGTAGTATTGCGCGCCGTATGAAGAATGATCGCATTGGGGCCGACAGCGAGGCGGCGTGCTATCACGTCTTCCGTATAGTCGTCAGGCAGGTCCGGATGGGCTTCGTCGCGCAGATATATTTGGAAGTAATCGGCAAAGAGATCGCCCTGGTACAGGATCTTGGACATGTGCGCCTCTGAGAGGTGGCGGTTGCTTTCGAGCGGAGTGAAATTGGCATACCTGCCGCCCGAAGGCCAGCTTGCCGCCGCTTGATGTGGCCGCGTTCTGCCTGAATCGGTGTGACCGTGACGATCAGGAATTGCGCGAAAGCGCGGCTAAAAGCTCGGCCAGTTGATCGGCCTGTGCGTCATCCAGCTTGTTGCCGAGGTGACGCTGAAGTGCCGAGGCATAGACGGTCCATGCGCGCTTTCGCATACCAACCCCTGCCTCCGTGATGACGACCCAGCGGCCGCGGCCATCCTCCGAAAACATCTCGCGGCGGACAAAAGCGGCTTTCTCCATCCGGTCAAGCAGGCGGGAGAGGTTATGTTGCGCGAGAAGCGTGCGTTCTTCGATCTCATAGGGGCGAAGTTTTCCGCCTGCGGCCCGCTCCAGCTCCAGCAGCACATCATACCATCCCAGTGGCGGCAGGCCCGCCATCTTCAGGTCCTGCTCGATCGCCGCGAGGACGATCTGCTGAGTGCGCATGAGGCGTATCCACGCTCGCGTGATCGCGGGCGAAGGCTGCGGGGTTTCGGCATCTGAATGATCGGACATAGATGCAATTACATCTATATTGACCGAGATGACAAGTGTCGATATAGATGCAATTACATCTATATCGAGCGAAGGCTCCAGGAGATCCGATTATGTCTGACGCAAAACTGATCCTTATCAGCCATCATCTCTGCCCCTACGTTCAGCGGGCAGCCATCACGCTTGTCGAAAAGGGTACGCCGTTCGAGATCCGCTATGTCGATCTGTCGGCCAAGCCCGATTGGTTTCTGGCCATTTCCCCGCTCGGCAAGGTGCCTCTTCTGATCGTGCGACAGGATGACGGCGTGGAAGCGGTCCTGTTCGAGAGCGCCGTCATCTGCGAGTATCTCGAGGAAACCCAATCTGGCGCTAAGCTCCATCCGGCCGATCCGCTCGCACGCGCTCGCCATCGCGGCTGGATCGAGTTCGGCTCTTCCATTCTTTCGGACCTGTGGGGATTCGAAACAGCCAAGGACGAAGAAATCTACGAAACCAAGCGCAAGGCGCTGATCGAGAAGTTTGCTCGTGTCGAGGCGGAATTGAAACATGGTCCGTTTTTCGCGGGCGAGGCGTTCAGCCTGGTCGATGCGGTCTTTGCGCCGATCTTCCGTTACTTCGACGTGTTCGACACCATCACGCCGACCGGCGTTTTCGATGGGCTGCCGCGTGTCAAAGCATGGCGCGCGGAGTTGGCATCGCGGCAAAGCGTGCGAGACGCGGTGACGTACGACTATCCCGAGCGCCTCAAAGCCTTTCTGCTGAAACATGATGCGTTCCTGCTGAAACATGCCGCCTGACGGATTAGCGCAAATCCCGATCGAGGCGATGGCATGCATCTGAATTGACGATGCGACCGGGGAGAGTTTGGCTGTCTGGGCGCGTGAGGCTGATGCGTTCTTGAGGCGGGAAATGCAGGCTTTCCGCTGCTTTCTTGCCTCCCCCCTTTCGCATTCGCGAAAAAAAGGGTATGAGCGCGCCAAATGCAATTGGCGTGTTCACTACACACTGCGCCCCAGCCTCAGAGATAAAGACATATGGCACTTCGCAACATCGCGATCATCGCGCACGTTGACCATGGGAAAACCACCCTCGTCGACGAGCTCCTGAAGCAGTCCGGCTCCTTCCGCGAGAACCAGCGCACCGTTGAGCGCATGATGGATTCCAACGATCTGGAAAAAGAGCGTGGCATCACCATTCTGGCCAAGGCGACTTCGGTCGTCTGGAAGGGCGTTCGCGTCAACATCGTCGACACGCCCGGCCACGCCGACTTCGGCGGCGAAGTCGAGCGCATCCTGTCGATGGTCGATGGCGCCATCGTGCTGGTCGACTCCTCGGAAGGCCCGATGCCGCAGACCAAGTTCGTGGTCGGCAAGGCGCTGAAGGTTGGCCTTCGTCCGATCGTCGCGATCAACAAGATCGACCGTCCGGATGCTCGCCACGAAGAAGTCATCAACGAAGTCTTCGATCTCTTTGCAGCGCTCGACGCCACCGACGAGCAGCTCGATTTCCCGATCCTTTACGGCTCGGGCCGCGCCGGCTGGATGAACTATTCGCCGGATGGCCCGGTTGAGGATGGCCTTGGCCCGCTTCTCGACCTCGTGCTGAAGCATGTGCCGGAGCCGAGTGTCGGCGAAGAAGACGGCGCGTTCCGCATGATCGGCACGCTGCTCGAATCCAATCCCTTTCTTGGCCGCGTCATCACCGGCCGCATTCATTCCGGCTCGATCAAGCCGAACCAGGCCGTCAAGGTTCTGGGCCAGGATGGCAAGCTGATCGAATCCGGCCGTATTTCCAAGATTCTCGCCTTCCGCGGTATCGAGCGCACGCCGATCGAAGAAGCCCATGCAGGCGACATCGTCGCCATCGCCGGCCTGTCCAAGGGCACCGTCGCCGATACATTCTGCGATCCGTCCGTCACCGAGGCGCTGCACGCCCAGCCGATCGATCCGCCGACCGTCACCATGTCGTTCATCGTTAACGACAGCCCGCTGGCCGGCACCGAAGGCGACAAGGTTACCTCGCGCGTCATTCGCGACCGCCTGTTCAAGGAAGCCGAAGGCAACGTTGCGCTGAAGATCGAAGAAGCCGAAGGCAAGGATTCGTTCTACGTCTCCGGCCGCGGCGAATTGCAGCTCGCCGTTCTGATCGAAACCATGCGCCGCGAAGGCTTCGAGCTTGCCGTATCGCGTCCGCGCGTCGTCATGCACAAGGATGAAGCCACCGGCCTGATGCTGGAGCCGATCGAAGAAGTCGTCATCGACGTCGACGAAGAGCATTCTGGTGTCGTTGTCCAGAAGATGTCGGAGCGTAAGGCCGAAATGGTCGAGCTTCGCCCGTCCGGCGGCAATCGCTTGCGCCTGAAGTTCTTCGCGCCGACCCGCGGTCTCATCGGCTATCAGTCGGAACTGCTGACGGATACCCGCGGCACGGCCATCATGAACCGCTTGTTCCATGACTATCAGCCCTTCAAGGGCGCGATCGGCGGCCGCACCAACGGTGTCCTGCTCTCCAATGCTTCGGGCGAAGCCGTCGCCTACGCGATGTTCAACCTGGAAGACCGCGGTCCGATGATCATCGAACCGGGCGAAAAGGTCTATGCCGGCATGATCATCGGCATTCACTCCCGCGACAACGACCTTGAAGTCAACGTGCTCAAGGGTAAGCAGCTGACCAACATCCGCGCCGCCGGCAAGGATGAAGCCGTGAAGCTGACCCCGCCGATCCGCATGACGCTCGACCGCGCGCTTTCTTGGATCCAGGACGACGAGCTGATGGAAGTGACGCCGAAGTCGATTCGCCTGCGCAAGATGTATCTCGACCCGAACGAGCGCAAGCGCTTCGAAAAGTCGCGTAGCGCGTAACGGCAAAGACTGTATCGCTTCGAATCATCCAACCCCGGCCATCGCGCCGGGGTTTTTATTTGTGTGTTCGGTTTTTGAGCCCTTGTCCTAGAGGTTAAAAAGTCGTTAATTTTTGGTAATGATCCACGGATAAAGCCTGTGGGCAAGTTTGCCATCTTTATGGATGAGGATGGTTAATTCGGGCTCGCGAGACCAAAGTAGACGTTATGAAGACGTTGTCGATCGATGTTCGGCGGGCAGAACCCCATGATGCCCGGGCCATTTCGGAGGTGCACCGCCAGGCGTGGCAGTACACCTATGCCGGCATCATTCCGCATCGCGCGCTTGGCCAGATGATCGAACGTCGCGGCGAGGCCTGGTGGCGCAAGGCGACCAGCGGGCCTGCCACGCTGCTGGTTCTGGATGTTGCTGGCGAGATCGCCGGCTATGCGACGCTCGGCCTCAACCGTGCGCGTGCTCTCCCGCAGGAAGGCGAGATCTACGAACTTTACCTGCGCCCGCAATATCAGGGGCTGGGCTTGGGCCGCATGCTGTTCGGCGAAGCTCGCCGGCTCCTCAAGTCGCTCGGCTGCAAGGGGCTGGTGGTCTGGTGCCTCGAGGAAAATGAGAACGCTTACCGCTTCTACCGCGGCCAGGGCGGCGCCGATTTCTGCGAGGGCATCGAGACCTTCGATCACAGACAGCTGAAAAAGATTGGTTTCGTCTGGCCGTGAGCGGCAACTAAATCCGCCGGTTTTCCGATGTGTTGTTGCGTTGCGGCATGAATCCTATTATTTGGCTGGCGGCAACCATCCTTATTAGGGGACACGCATGCGCATCGACGCGATTTCCATTGGCAAGAACCCGCCCGAAGACGTCAACGTCATCGTTGAAGTGCCGGTCGGCGGTCATCCGATCAAATATGAAATGGACAAGGACGCCGGTACGCTGGTCGTCGACCGTTTCCTCTATACGCCGATGACCTACCCGGGCAATTACGGCTTCGTTCCTCACACACTCTCCGAAGACGGCGACCCGATTGACGTGCTGATCGCCAGCACCCGTCCGCTCGTTCCCGGCTGCGTCATCAATGTTCGCCCGATCGGCGTGCTGAAGATGGAAGACAATTCCGGCAAGGACGAGAAGATCATCGCCGTTCCCTCGCCGAAGCTGACGCTGCGCTACGAGAAGGTCAAGGAACATACCGACCTGCCGGAAATCACGCTGAAGCAGATCGAGCACTTCTTCGAGCACTACAAGGATCTGGAGCCCGGCAAGTGGGTTAAGATCTATGGCTGGGGTGGCTCCAAGGAAGCAGGCGAGTTGATCGTCGAAGCTATCGAGCGTGCCAAGAAGGCGAAGGCCTGATATCAGCTCTTCGCGATAGCAGTTAATTTCACCATCAGATCCTCCGGTTCGCCCTCGATCCGGAGGATTTTTTTACGCGCAGTTTCACCGCTGAGGAATGCAAGCGAGGATTTTGGGATGCCGAGGCTCTTGGCAAGCAGCGCGATCAGCGCCTTGTTGGCCTTGCCCTTTTCCGGCGCGACGGAGACGCGCGCCTTCAGATAGCTTTCGCCATCGCTGCCCACCTCGACGCCGTCGATCGCGTCACGCCCGCCATTGGGCGTGAGACGCACGGACAGCCGCAGGTGATCCGAAGAGGCCTGCCAGGGCCTGCTCACCGCAGGAACAGCGGAACCAGCGAATTCCACATCAGCGAGCGGATGAAGAAGATCAGCAGAAGCAGGATGACGGGCGAAATGTCGATGCCGCCGAGATCGGGCAGGATGCGGCGGATCGGGCGCAACGCCGGCTCGGTGACCGCATAGAGGAAGCTGCCGACGGAGTTGACGAACTGATTGCTCGAATTGATGACGTTGAAAGCGTAGAGCCATGAAAAGATGGCGCTGGCGATCAGCACCCAAGTATAAAGATTCAAAGCCAGATCAATGGTTTGAAATAAGGCGAGCATGTCCGTCTCCATTTCGCGGTTCCGCAAATTATTGTTTGCGCTACGCGTTGTCAATATCGTTTTCTATTTGATTTCATTGATGAATTTTGCCCGCTGGTTCGATCATCGATTGCCGGGCATCATCCATCCATGGGTGAGAAAACGGGCGCTTGTTGTCCGCAGTATCATTCCACGCGACAATAGATAAGTGGTGTTGAACACAGCACCAAGAATTACGTCCTGCAAAAGCTCAGCGGAATTGAGGCGGCCGCCGAGGCGCCGGGTCCTGCAGTCGCGAGGCGGAGCGCTCGCGATCCTTCATCTGTCCGAAAATCTTGGTTCCGATAGGGTTGCCAGGACATGCGTAGATTGAGGCAAAAGAGCCTTGACAGCCGCAGGCGGTCTCTGTATCGCGTACCTGTCTAGGTTGGACTAGGCCATTTTCTCAAAATCGTAATACGCGATTCATCGAACGTCATCTTCTCGCGGATCAAGCACAGGAGCTTGCCGGGAGAGATGCGAATGAGAAGTGTTGGTCTCGGTCTGCCGGTATGCTTGATCGCTGAAATGCGGTGATCAAACAGCTCCTTCAGGCCGTGGCCGAACGGGAGATCAACCGTGACATATGAATTTCAGAAATTCCCTCGTTCGAATATCGTCAAGTTTGCGCCGGCATCGGCTGAAAGTTCGCGTGCGGGCTCATCGTCGACCAAGCTGCGGGAGGCCGCCGGCAACTTGCCGGCTCCCCGGCCGCATCTTTGCGCGCACTGGCACGTCAACTCCGGAACAGGCCGCCTCGAGATGCGATGGCACCTGACGGACGACGAGATAGGATTGCGATGGGTGGTCGCCTCATTTGACAGGCTGATGGGGATGCTGACGCCGCGGCGTTTGCGGACCGTCGACGCCATCTGAACGGCCGGCCACCCTCATCAATTCCTTTTGCTGCAGGCCCATCTGCAGCGAACCTCAAGAGACTCTCTTGGACACGGACATAGTCTGGCTCGTCGCAATCGCTGATCTCAACCGACTGCGGCGAGCTTTCCCAGCGAAAATACCAATATCGAACCCGACCGCGACACGCTGGTTGGGCACGTTGTCGCGCGCCTCCAATCGAGCGTGACGCATTGTGCCCCGCCTTGAAGCGGCAGGAGGCACAATCATGAAAATAATCGACAAGAAGACCGAGTTGAAAGACAGCAGAAGGCTGTCGATGCGGGCGATCATCGAGGCGCAGAACAGCCTCGATGCGACGCTGGCAAACGTCGCAAGCCGGGTCGACGGCATCACATATAAGGAAGCGGGGGAGCGTCTCGTCAGGGATGGCGCCAATGAGGTGGCGCATGACAAGCCGCCGCATGCGATCATCCAATTGCTTCTGGCCTTCAAGAACCCGTTCATCGGCGTATTGCTGTTGCTTGCCGGCATTTCATTCTTCACCGATTACTGGCTACCGCTTCAATCGGGCGACGATCCGGATATTACCGGCGTTACCATCATCGTGACAATGGTGACGATCAGCGCGCTGCTGCGTTTCTGGCAGGAATACAGGTCCGCGAGGGCGGCGGAAGCCTTGAAGGCGATGGTGCGTACCACGGCCACCGTCCTGCGCCGTCATCGCTATGACACCAAGCCGGAACGCATTGAAATCCCCATGCGCGAACTCGTCGCGGGAGATGTCGTCCAGCTCTCGGCGGGCGACATGATCCCGGCCGACGTGCGGCTGATCGAATCCCGCGATCTCTTCGTCAGCCAGGCCGTGCTGACGGGCGAGGCGCTTCCGGTCGAGAAATACGATACGCTCGGCGCCGTTGCGGAGAAATCGGCGATCGCGGTCGTTTCAGACCGTGTCGATCTGCTGGATCTTCCCAATATCTGCTTCATGGGCACGAATGTGGTGAGCGGCACTGCCACGGCGCTTGTGGTCGCCACCGGCCCTCGCACATATTTCGGGTCCCTTGCCAAGTCTATCGTCGGCACGAGGGCTCAGACCTCGTTCGACCGTGGTGTGAATAGCGTCAGCCTGCTTCTGATCCGCTTCATGCTGGTCATGGTTCCCATCGTCTTCCTGATCAATGGTTTCACAAAGGGCAACTGGATGGATGCCTTCCTGTTCGCCGTCGCCGTGGCCGTGGGATTGACGCCGGAAATGTTGCCGATGATCGTCTCGTCGAACCTCGCCAAAGGTGCCGTTTCTATGGCCCGGCGCAAGGTCGTGGTGAAGCGTCTCAACGCAGTGCAGAATTTCGGAGCGATGGATATCTTGTGCACCGACAAGACCGGCACGCTGACGCAGGATCGCATCATCCTCGAGCATCATGTCGATGTAAACGGGCGCGCTGATGAAGAGGTTCTTTCGCTGGCTTGGCTGAACAGCCATCATCAGAGCGGCATGCGCAACCTGATGGACCAGGCCGTCGTCCGCTTTGCCACGGAGAAGTCCGATATCGCCAAGATGGTTGACTACACGAAGGTCGACGAACTGCCGTTCGACTTTGTGCGTCGGCGCCTGTCGATCATCGTCGAGGGGCGAGACCAGAAGCATCTTCTCGTCTGCAAGGGTGCGGTCGAAGAGATGCTTGCGATCTCGACGCATTTTCGCGACGGGCTGGATATCAGGCCCCTCGACGACGAGCGCCGTCGGCAGCTGATGGATCTTTCACGCACCTATAATGAGGACGGTTTCCGCGTGCTGATCGTTGCGACAAGGGAGATCGGGCTGGAAGAGGAGGCCAAGCGCTACAATAGCAGCGTGGAGAAGAACCTGACGATCCGCGGCTTCCTGACCTTCCTCGACCCGCCCAAGGAATCAGCCGTTTCCGCTATCCGCGCCCTCAAGGAACATGGCGTTACCGTCAAGGTCTTGACCGGCGACAATGCCGTCGTGACGGCGAAGATATGCCGGGAGGTCGGGCTTGAGCCGGGCGTGCCGATCCTTGGCCGCGATCTTGAGAAGATGAGCGAGGAAGAACTGGCGACGCTGGTGGAATCGCGCACCGTCTTTGCCAAGCTGACGCCGCTGCAGAAATCCCGCGTGCTGAAGGCGCTTCAGCAGAATGGCCATACCGTCGGCTTCCTCGGCGATGGCATCAACGACGCGCCGGCATTGAGGGATGCAGATGTTGGCATCTCCGTCGACAGCGGTGCGGATATCGCCAAGGAATCCGCCGATATCATCCTGCTCGAGAAAAGCCTGATGGTGCTCGAAGAGGGGGTGATCCAGGGTCGCGAGACCTTCGGCAACATCATGAAATACCTCAATATGACGGCAAGCTCCAATTTCGGGAACGTATTCTCGGTTCTGGTTGCAAGTGCCTTCATTCCCTTCCTGCCGATGCTCGCCATCCAGCTGCTCGTGCAGAACCTGATGTACGATATCTCCCAGCTTTCCCTGCCATGGGATCGGATGGATGAGGAATTCCTGCGCAAGCCACGCAAATGGGATGCCAAGAACATCAGCCGCTTCATGATCTGGATCGGGCCGACCTCGTCCATCTTCGACATAACCACGTTTGCGCTGATGTGGTTCGTCTTCGGTGCAAACTCTGTGGAGCATCAGACGCTCTTCCAGTCGGGATGGTTCATCGAGGGCCTGCTGTCGCAGACACTGGTCGTCCATATGTTGCGGACGCAGAAAATTCCCTTCATCCAGAGCACTGCGGCGCTACCGGTCATGCTCATGACCACATTGGTCATGGCAGTCGGTATCTATGTCCCGTTCTCTCCCTTTGGAACGATCATCGGCCTGCAGCCGCTTCCGTGGCCCTACTTCCCATGGCTCGCCGGCACCTTGCTGAGCTACTGCATCGTCGCCCAGACGGCGAAGATGCTCTACATGCGAGCATTCAAGCAGTGGTATTGAGCACCGAACGGGCACCGGCGGGCGAGCATTCTCGTTCGATCCTTCACGGAAGTCCGGCTCGTTCCTGTTTCGCCCAAATAGCTTTGCCCCGCGCTGCGGACGCCGCAGCGCGAAATCGCTCCGACAAATCTGGAAATCAATCCGACCTGGAGACCAAACATGCGTCTATTGATACATGGCGGCAATGGCGTTGCGCGCCTCAGCCCGATCCAAACCGCACTCGACCGCATTCATGCTCGCCGCGGCATTTCCCTCATCATTCACGGCGAAGCGCCGACCGTGCGGGTTGCGGTCGATAGATGGGCGCGGGAGAACGCGGTCGATGCGCTCCGCTATCCCGCAAACTGGTCGATACAGGGGCCGGACAGCGAGACGAGATGGATATCGCTGATGCTGCGTGATTCCAGACCCGATATTATTCTTCAGTTACCCTGCGATGGGTCGGAGATCGCTCTTCACCGCGCTGCCGATCAGCTTGCCATCCCCGTTATCGTCGTGAGGCTCAATCGTCAGGGGCGTCTCGCGGGCTACAGGGCGATCGCCGGGCTGGGCAAACAAGGCGATCGAGCGGATGTCGAGTTGCAGGAGGACCAAATGTGCCGGCCGCCGTCACTTCACAGCTTGAAAAGCGCGGGCACGGCGGACCATCGGCGAACGGCGCGTTCCCGTTCGCAGACAGTGGGATCGAACCGCGTTACGCCGTAGCAATTCCAGTGGTGCGCGTGAGGCGCGGTAAAAATCGTCCGGCTCACAAATCAGAGACGCAGAGCATGATGCCGAAAGCCGCTCACATTTTTCGGCATCAGGCGCGAGATCAGAGGCCAAAGCACCACAGCTCAATCTGAAAGACTGCGGCGCGCTTCGGAGAATGCTTCGCCTCAAATATGCATGGATTGCCGAGGCTGAGACGACGGCGCCCAGGGATGCTCGGCATCCTCTTGCGATATAGCGGTCGCATTCGACTGACCGACAACCGTCATCGGAATGCGCAATTCCCTAACGGTGCGCTCGAAGAAAGCGGTTTGGCGCCCGCCCGGAAACATCAGGATGATATCGGGGCGGCTATCCTCCAGCATGAATGCGTTTCTCCTGGCCTCGGCATGCTTGCCGAGCAGGGACCAATTCGCGGGATACCTGATCACGTGTATGTTGTGTTCGCGCGCCCAATTCTCGGCCTCCACGCCGAGCGCGGGCAGACCGCCATGGATCAGGACAGATATCGGCGATGCGTTCTGTATGTGGTCGAGTTCCTTGCGAATGACGGTCGTGTCGGCAAAGTGTCTGCCACCGCTGATGAGAAGACGCATGAGGATTACTCCAAGTCTGGCCTGTGCCGTTCTGTGCTGCGTTCAGCCTGAGGCACGCAGGTGAATGATTGCCGGCTATTCGACGCGTTCGGGAGTCGATTGATGTTGCGCCGGCTAACGATATTGTCTCTCGTCAATCCAGAGGTATTCGGGGCCTTGGGCTTCGGGTCGCCTTTGCGCTCCGCCCATCAAGATCCGATGGGCATCGGGGTAGCCCGATGCCAAGGAGGTTTGAAGCCGGTTGGCTCCGTACCGCATGATCTGACGATTTGAGGCGAGTGAAGTTACGTTCGATGTCGCGTCGAGGCGTATAAGGAAGACCTTGGTCCGGAGCGCGATGGGCGTGAAGAAAGCAGTTTATCGATCATCTCGTACCTCGATTGCGCCTCGCGAGGTCGCATCATCGAGACGGGCAGTTAACCCTGATGATGCAGCCTCTTCGGCGCGACTGTTCGACTACTGTCGGGCGACATAAACAAGTTCCTTTGGGAGTCGGCTTTTGCAGGCCGACATCCAGCACATAGCAATATCTCACAGTAAAACAAAGGCTATATTGTCGGTTATTCTTTATACAGTAGAGCAACTATCCTATACCAAGATATAGCATAGCGGTTTGCAGACCGTGGCGCCGTGTGGTTGGTGGCAGCGAGATGCGAACTTGGCAATCCGTCAGCGCCATCAAATGTTTCCGCTTTTCCTTGAGACGCGAGAATGCTCTATCCTTTTGTTTCTTTGCGCATTTTTGACAGAAAATCGCTGCGCAGTTTTCCTGGGAATGCTCCCGCATGAACACGCAAGTCCCAGTTTCATGTTGACAGGATGGGGGGCATTGGCGACTAACGGACGTCCCGCGCTCAAGAGCGTGCTGGATCATGTTTTAATGGCGAGCGTGTTTGCGCTGGCCGCGGCCCGGAAAGTTCTGCCCCATGTCGTTCGCTGCCAGCGGAGACCGGTTTGCTGCCTTCAGGCATATCGCCTATGCCTATTTCTTTTTCGCGCGCTTCCTCACCGCCTTTGCCACGCAGGTCGTCAGCGTCTCCGTCGGTTGGCAGATGTACGAGCACACGGGCCAGCCACTCTATCTCGGCCTGATCGGTCTGGTGCAGTTTCTGCCGTCGCTGCTGCTGATTCTGGTGACGGGCACAGTCGCCGATCGCTACAACAGGCGCCTGATTGCGGCGATCTGCATTTTCGTCGGCACTCTCTGCGCGGCGGCGCTGCTGTTTCTCACCGTCTCGGGCGGGTTTGCGCCGCTTCCGGTCTTCATGATCCTCGTGGTCTTCGGCATCGAGCGCGCCTTCATGACGCCGGCGATGCAATCGCTGGCGCCCAATCTTATCCCGCCTGCGGACCTGACGAACGCCATTACCTGGAACTCGATGTCTTGGGATGCCGCCGCCATTCTCGGTCCGGTGGCAGGCGGCTTGCTTTACGGCGTCGGCCCCAGCGTTGCTTACACCGTGGCCGTGCTTTTCTTTGCGTCCGGCTCGGTGTTGACCTTCCTCATTCCGAAGCCGCAGCAACGTGTGGCGCATGAGAAGCGCAGCCTGAGCGAAATGCTTGCCGGCTTCCGCTTCATCTGGTCGGAAAAGGTGGTGCTCGGCGCGGTCTCTCTCGATCTTTTCGCGGTGCTGCTCGGCGGCGCAGTCGCACTGATGCCCGTCTATGCGCGGGATATCCTGACGCTCGGTCCCTGGGGTCTTGGTATGCTGCGCGCCGCGCCAAGCTTTGGCGCGATCGCCATGGGCGTGTTCCTGGCGACCTACCCCATTCGCAATCGTGCCGGCATTTGCATGTTCATCGGCGTTGCCATGTTTGGCGTGGGGACGCTGATCTTCGGCATCTCACATTCGCCGTGGTTGTCGATCGTCGCCCTTGCCATCATGGGCGCATCGGATCTGATTTCGGTCTATGTCCGCGAGACGCTGATCACGCTCTGGACGCCGGATCATGTCCGCGGGCGGGTCAATGCGGTCAACATGGTCTTCGTTGGGGCATCGAACGAACTCGGCGAATTCCGTGCCGGCATCATGGCGCATTATTTCGGTGCTATCCCCGCCGTGGTCGTCGGCGGTCTCGGCACGCTTGCTGTTGCCTTTCTCTGGGCGACCGGCTTCCCACAGCTTCGCCGGATCGACAGTTTGAATGCGCCGGATCGCGACGGCGACCCGCAGCCGGCGTAGGAAACTACAGTCACCTTTCACGTCTTCCATACCAATAGATATTGTTAGCTACACGCGTGTTCCCTGTGCCTGCCATCGAATGGAACTGCAGCGAAATGGGTTAGGTGGCTATATGAACCTCCTTCGCGAGACAATTCCGTAAAAATTACCAGGCGATCTATGAAGATTATTTTGTCTTTTGGCAGATATTAAATTTTATAGGCTGTAGTGCGCATCTACGCGCAAAGGTTACATTAGAGGAAAGAAATGGCGAAGCAAAATCGACGTAAAAAGGTTGGTTTGCCCTTGCTCCCTGAGCATGAGGCGCTATTCAAGCCGTTGAAGGAGAATGGCGGCTACGCAACATGTTTCTTCAATAACAAAGGAGGTGTTGGGAAAACAACACTCGTTGCTAACTTAGCGGCTGAGCTTGCGCAAAGCTTCGGAGCTAAAGTATTGGTCGTTGATGGTGACCCACAATGCAATTTGACACAGTATGTGTTGGATGATGAAGATGCATTAATTACATATAGTGAGGCAGATCCTTCAAGCGTTTATAGCGTTATTCGTCCGCTAACGCTCGGAAAAGGCTATGGTGAAACGTTACCTATCCGTACAGTGCCAAAGTTCGGTTTCGATCTGATTATCGGCGATCCAAGACTAGCACTTCAGGAAGACTTGTTGGCGCAAGACTGGCGAGATGCAAAAGCCGGTGGTATGCGAGGGTTGAGAACGACTTTTGTTTTTGCTGATCTTGTAGCGAAAGCAAGGGAGCTTAACTATGATTTTGTTTTCTTTGACATGGGGCCATCACTTGGAGCAATCAATCGATCTATCTTACTTGCGATGGATTTTTTTGTAGTTCCGATGGCCATTGATATTTTTTCTGGCTGGGCAATCAAAAATATTGGCTCCACCGTGACCGTTTGGCAAAAGGAACTCCGAACCGGCATCTCCCTATCTGAGGATCCGTCTGAAATTCCGGCAATCGATCAAGCTCGAACTCTTCGATTTGTCGGCTACGTAACACAGCAACATAAAGAACGGACGGGTACCGAACCGGATCCGGACAATGGTGAAGATGCGGTCAAAAAACGCATCGTTCAAGCATATAAAAATATCAGCGAGAGTTTCCCTTTACAGATCGCAACTAGCCTAAATAGATTTTATGACGCGAATAAAGTTGATCCGCATTTAGGTGATATCAGGCATCTTGGCAGTTTGGCGCCAAAATCTCAAAGTCAACATGAGCCAATGATTGGTGTAAGTGGTACGGGAAGTTATACTCAACTTCGTAAGCAGGCACGAGAGATTTATCGAGTAATTGCCGCTCGTTATCTTGAAAATCTTGGTGGTTTGCTCGATCGTGGCTGAGAATGTATTTAATCCGGATTTGCTAGAGGACCTTGCCCGGCAACGCGTAGCGCTGTTCTTAGGTGCTGGCGTTTCTAATAGTGCGACCACACGCGCCAACGGCCGCATAAAAACGTGGCAGCAGTTTCTTTCTGACGCGAGCCAGCTTGCTGAGCAAGACGTAAAGGAACAGGTTGCCGATTTACTAAATCAAAGAGATTTCTTGCTTGCTTGCGAGATACTCCAACGAGCTTTACAGGATCAGTGGGAGGAGCTTGTCTCGAAAGAATTTGGGCAGATGGCTGATCCATCCCCTCTGCACGAGGCAATCGTAGCCCTTGACCAAAGAATTATTCTCACGACGAATTTTGATAAGCTGATTGAGGTGTCTTGGGAAAATCGCCTTGGGAATGCAACTCATCTGCCAACGGTAATTTCGCGAATAGATCGTTCTATATTTAATATATTTAAAAGCCATTCAACAAAATATCTCGTGAAGATTCACGGAACAGTTGACGATGTGCAGAGTCTTGTGTTCTCGCGGTCTGAGTATATCAGGCTTGCATTTGGTAATTCTGAATATGCTTCATTTTTAGAGACTCTTCTTCTTAATTATACCTTTCTATTTATTGGATTTTCCATGGAAGATCCAGCAATTACATCGCTTATGGAGTTATATGCATTGCGTTATGAGAAGGCGCGGCCGCATTATATTTTCTCAGCTCACGGAGTACCCTCAAACATCGTGGAGATTAATCGCCGCCTTAGGAAACTTCAGATAATTCAATATGATACTTCTGACAACCACTCCCAATTGCCAGTGCTAATCAACGAGCTTAGTCTAGCGGCTGAAGCTCGGCGCCGTGAGATATTTGCTGCGTTCCTTGCGAAATCAGAAAAGTGAAAACATGCAGACCTTTTCCCGAGCAGCTTATTCAGGTGAGATAGAGCAATCAGTAAGAGAATAAGCATGATAATTCTTAGGGACTCAATTGTTGCCGTTTTTCAAGTAGCTTAGTGATCCATTAGTCGCTTCGATGTCGACTGAGGTGGATTGATTACAGGATTGCGCTGCAGCGAGAGCGATGCGTGTCATGAGGTAACCTTTGATAACGAGATTACAAAGCCGCTTTAAGCCGCCATCGCCTGCTTGCCCTCGAAGACCAGATCGAGGAACTCCGACAGCCACGCCTTGAGCGCGCCGTCGAAGATCATGCGGCCTTCCAGATGCTCGCGGCCCTGCTGCGCATTCGGCATGCAGAAGCGGTGCTCGCCATGTACGACCCAGCGCTGCATCATGGCGCGCGTGAGTTCGGCATGGAACTGCAGGCCCCAGGCATTGGCGCCGTAACGATAGGCCTGATTAGGATAGGTTTCCGCAGTCGCAAGCAGGTCGGCACCATGGGGCAGCTCGAAGCCTTCCCGGTGAAAATGGTAGACCATCTGCGGCCAGCGCATCAGCAGCCGGCCCTTCTCCGTGGGGTTCAGCGCATACCATCCGATCTCGGTCTTGCCGTCGTCGCGCGCTTTCACCTTGGCGCCGAGATGGCGGGCAAGCATCTGTGCGCCAAGACAGATCCCGAGGTAAGGACGGTTTTCCTTGAGCGGCACTTTCAGCCAGTCGATCTCGGCCTTGACGAAATCGTCGGGATCGTTGGCGCTCATCGGGCCGCCGAAGATGACGGCGCCAGCATGCGCGGCAAGCGTCGAGGGCAGCCGGTCACCGAGAACAGGGCGGCGGATATCGAGGTCGTAGCCCTTTTCCAGCAGCATCTGGCCGACGCGGCCGGGGCTCGAACGCTCCTGATGAAGCACGATCAGTATGGGTCGCCCGGCGCGCTTCGGCGCTTCAATCATCATTGCCTGTCTCCACCCTGAAGCCGGGTGCGCGAGCAGCTGCCTCCTGGCGTTTCATGATGCGTTCGCGGTCGGATATGCCCATGAGGTCGGCGATGCGCCAGATCGCGTGATCTTCCATCTCGCTGCGCTCGCCATCGGCATAGACGATATCCCAGAGAATGCCGAGCAGCTCGAGCCGCTGGGCGCTGTCGAGATGACGCTTCAGATCCGAAGTGAACCTATAGTAGTCGACTGCCTCGCTTTCGGCCTCCTCGCCGGCGGCGATCAGCGCATCGAGCTTGCGGCCTTCAAGACCATATTGCTCCTTCAGAAGCTTGCGCAGCCTCTTCTTCTCGCTGTTCTCGATCTTGCCGTCCGCCTCCATGACCTGGATACAGAGCGCCGCGACCGCGACGCGCGGGTCGTCGGGTGCAAAGCCGGATTTCGGGTGGTCCTGGGTCAGGTTGTGAAGAAATTCCTGAAAGCGTTCAAACATCCGTATCCGTTCTCAATACAAGCGGAGCAAGGTTCTTGGGGCACCATGCTCGATCTTTTCGTTTCACGCACATCCAGCAAAACCGCTGCGCGCTCTTGCTGGACGTGCTCTAGAACAACTTGAGCCGCGTCTTGGGTTCCGGTTCAAGTTTAGGTTTTTTCACGCCCGGATCATCCGGAGCGCCACCAAAGAAGGGCCGCGGTTCCGGCTCTTCCTTTGTCGGTCCCGGCGCCGCGGCGGTCGTGCTCGGCGAGGGCTTTGCCGCAGGTGGCTCCAATTCCATGACATAGGTATCGGATGGCGGCGATGCAACTTTCGGTGAAGCCGATGTCTCCGGCGCGGTTGCGGAGACGGTCCCGCGTACGGGCGGCAGCGATTTCAGCGCGGCATCGACGGATACGGTTGTTCCCTCTTCCACAGGTCCTTCGATCTGACCGAAAGGCGCCTTCCATTCGAAGGCGTCGAGGCGGCCGGTCACGGGCGAAAGCGGCAGCCATTTTTCGGAGACGAAACCATCAGCGACCCAGGCAGGGTCGCGCGGAGCACGCAGCGCCTGCGCCATCCAGTGCCGAACACGGCCCTGATCGCCGGTTTCGGCTTCCTCGATGTCGGCCAGCAGCAGGAAAGCGCCTTCGCGAGCATCGATCCTTGCGGCTGCTTCGGCCTTGTTCCGGGCCTTGCTGAAATCGCCGGCATCCAGCGCCGCCTTTGCCGTCAAAAGCAGGGCTTCGACATTGTTGGGGCGAATGGCCTCCAGCCGTTCGGCACGCTTCAGGCGGTCGGTGACGGAATCGCCGCTGCGTGCACGCACATAAGCCTTGCCGATCTCGGGGTGCGGATGTGTCTTCCAGACCTGCTCGAGCATGGATGCCGCCTTGCGCACCTTGTCTTCGCGAAACAGGGCCTTGGCGGCAATCAAGGCTGCGGGCACGAAATCGGCCACGAGCTTCAGTGCCGCCAGCGCGTCGTCGCGGGCGCCGTTCGGATCGCTTTCCAGCCGGTCGTTAGCGCGGGCCGTCAAAAGCACGGCGCGCTGGCGGTTGGCCGTGGTCTTGTCGACGACATGCGCGACCTTCTGCTGGTCGAGAAGCTTGATGGCATCATCCCAACGGCCGGCCTGGCTGCGATATTCCAGCGTCGCCTGCGCTGCCCAGGGCAGATATGGCGCCTGATCTGCAGCCTTCTCGGCATATTGCCGCGCGGCTTCGTGCGCTCCAAGACGCTTGGCTTCGAGATAGAGCCCGCGCAGGCCGAGCTCGCGCGTTTCGGGATCGTTGGCCATCAGCTCGAACTTCTGACGCGCCTCGTCGTTCTTGCCCTCGATCAGGGCGGCCTGTGCTTCCAGCAGATTGATGAGCGGCTCCTGGTCGGCGCGGATGAGGCCGCGCGTGCGTGCCGCCATCTTGCGAGCGAGCAGGGCATTGCCGGCACCGGCGGCAATCAATCCGGTCGATAGCGCCTGGTAACCGCGGTCGCGCTTGCGGGCGCGGAAGTAGCGGGTCACGGAATGCGGCGAGGTCCAGATCAGCCGGATGAACCACCACACGATCATCACGGCAGCAATCAAGGCGATCAGGATCGCTGCGGCCACGATCAATCTGGTCTGATAGAGCTGGCCTTCCCAGACCAGCGAGAGGTCGCCGGGCCGATCCGCGAGCCACGAGAAGCCATAGCCGAGAGCCAGGACGAGAATGGCGAAGATAAGCAGTCTGATCATTGCTGCGCTCCGTCCTTAGTTCTGTTTCCCGGTATTGGCGATTGCCTTCGACAGCGCATCGCTCACCAGATCCTCGACGCGGATGCGAGCTTCCAGCGATTGCTTGAAGGCGGCGGAGGCGGATTTGGCCGTCTCGGGCAGACTGTTCCACTCGTTGACGGCGCCCGGCAGATCGCCATTCTTCACCTTGTCCTCGAAGCGCGCGGCGATCGCATCGACGCTGTCGCCCGGCACGTTACCGACAGGGCGCACCTGCACCAGGGATTTTGCACCCGACATCAATCGATCGGTCCAGCTCTGGTTCGGATCGCTGCTTTGCGTCGTGGCGACGATGGCGGTCGCGACGTCGGTAACCTGACGGATCAGGTCGGCGCGCGAGGGGACGCCTGTCTGGGCGAAGCTCTTGAGGTCGGCGACAGCCGGATCATCAGGTGCGACATTGGCGAAAGTTTCGAGTTCGGGGCGGAAGGGGCCGCCGCGATCGATCGCGGCCTTCAGCGCCGCGGCCGCAATGGCGCGGGCAACCGCACTTTCCTGGCTGGGGCCGCTCAGCTTCTTCTCGGCGTCATCGAGGCGCTTGCTGACCTCGGCGTCCGAGGTCGCCTGGCTCTGGGTCGCCTTGCCGAGATCTGCTTTCAGCTGACTGAGTTGGGCAGTCAGGGTGGCGATCTTCTGATCGGCATCGCCGCTTGCAGCACCCGTCGACCCGCCTGACGACACACCGTTGGCTACCGTGGTTTCGAGCGCCGCGACACGGGCCGTAAGTGCGCTGTCCGGTTTTGCAGCCGGCGCCGGGGCTGCGGCAAGATTGGCGACGCTCTGTTTCAGCCCGTCGATTTCTGCGTTGAGTGCCGTGATCTCGGCGGAGTTGTCTTTGCCCGAACCTCGGCCCGGCAGCAGGCCGGCATATTGGACCGCGCCTGCGCAAACGAGCGCAATCAAGCCGCCGACGATGCCGGCGGCGATCAATCCGGATGTTGCGCCTTCCCGTCTTGGTTGCTCGGGATGGGGAGATACCGGATCAGGTATCCGGTCCGCAGCGGCTCCCGGCTCCTCAGGGGGCGGACCGGACATGTGTTCCCGGTCGTCCTCGCGTAACGGTTCCTTGTCCGCTTCCAGTGGCATTTCCACTTCATTGGCGGAGGAGGAACCGGATTCGCTGTGGCCGCGCTCCGTTAAACTCTCGGATGCTGCGTCCTGCGCAGTTTTTTCGGCTTCCAGGTCGATCGTGACCGGCTCGTTTTTGGGCTTCGAATGGTTAGGCGGTTTTCCCGGTACCATGAGGTCCTCTTTTCATGCGCTGCAACGAAGTTAGACAGACACGGCGATTATGGAAAGACCTTAGATCAAAATTGCGGCCTTACTCAGCGACAAGCAGCGCCAGAAGTCCGTCTTCATCCGGCGTGCTGGCGATGGCGACATGTGGGTGAAGAGCCACGGGAATCGCTTCAGCGATGGCTTCACTCAGGCAGAGGAAGCGTATCCCGTCGAATAGGGTTTGATTTTCTTGCACGAAGGAAAGTCCGAAAAAGCGCTGCGCCGTTTGCTGGGAGTAGAGCAGCACCGCGTCTGCCGGCCGGTCCGCGAAAAGCCGGCGAAGCGTAGCGTCATCGGGAATGATATCCTGCATCCGGTAGCATTCGACCGTGCGAAAGGGCAGTTGCAGGCCGGCCAATCCCGCTTCGAAACCGGCGGCCCGAGGATAACCTGCGAGATAGAGAAGCGGCGCGTCGCGATTGTTGGCTGCGGGGCTTGAGATCAGCGCGGCGAGTTCCGTCCCCCCGCCTTCCGATGCGATAATATCGGCGAAGCCAAGGCCGGCCGCCTCCTTGGCCGTTGCCTTGCCGACGGCAAAGATCGGGCGGGCGAGGTGCGGGGCGAGATCGTGCTCCAATGCAGCCAGAACCCGAATCGCTTCGGCGCTGGTAACGGCGATGGCGCCGTGGGTTTCAAAAAGCGCACGCCTTGCTTCGGCGACATGATGAACCGGCTCGGCCAGCGGCAGCAACGATGCCTCATGGCCCATCTGCGTCAGTCGGCTGATGGTGCGTTCACCCGAATGCCTGGGGCGGGTGACGACGACGCGCATCGGATATCAGACCCAGTCTTCGAAGAAGGTGCTGCCCGCCTCGGCACGCACAGCCTGACCGGCATTGGTGCCGAGCGCCTCGGCATCGCGGCGATGGCCTTCGATGGTGGTCGTGTGAACCTTCTGTCCGTCCGGGGAAAGAATCATGCCGAAGAAACGCAGGTGATCGCCCTCGCAGATCGCGTAGCCGGCGATCGGCGTGCGACAGGATCCGTCGAGTGCGGCCAGAAAGGCGCGCTCGCAGGAGACGGCGTCGAAGGTCGGCCCGTCATTGATGGCGGCGAGCAGGTCGTTCATCCTTTTGTCTTCGATGCGGCTTTCGATGGCGATCGCGCCCTGCGCCGGAGCCGGCGGGAATTCGTCGGGATCGAGGATGTCGGTGATGACCTCGACATTGCCGAGCCGCTTCAAGCCGGCAACGGCGAGCAGCGTCGCATCGGCCTGTCCTTCTTCCAGCTTGCGGAGGCGGGTCTGAACCGAACCGCGAAAAGTGATGACATTAATATCCGGACGCAGGCGGCGGATCAGTGCCTGACGGCGCAGCGAGGCAGAGCCGACGGTGGCGCCATGCGGCAGTTCCGTCAATTTCGGTGCTGTGCGGCCAATGACGGAATCACGGATGTCCTCGCGGGGCATGTAGGCGTTCAGCGCCAGGCCCTCGGGCAGTTTCGTCGCCATGTCCTTGGCCGAGTGGACGGCGAAGTCGAGTTCGCCAGACGTCAGCCTCTCTTCCAGCTCTTCCGTGAACAGGCCCTTGCCGCCGATCGCCGCCAGCGCGCGATCGGTGATGCGGTCGCCCTTGGTGGTCAGAACGACGATTTCGAACATCTCCTCCGGAAGGCCATGCGCCGCCATCAGACGGTCGCGCGCCTCGTACGCTTGGGCAAGCGCCAGCGGGCTGCCCCGCGTGCCGATCCGGAAAGGTTTTGTTTGCATCCGCTTTGATCCGTTGTTACCGACAGTTCCCGTAACCATATTTCCGCTTTACCGCAATCGACCTGTAGGCAACGAACTTTCTCCATGGCGTCCATTCTTCGTATTCTCGGCATCGAAACAAGCTGCGACGAAACCGCTGCAGCCATTGTCGAGCGCCGGGATGACGGTACACCTACGGTTTGTTCCGATGTCGTCCTCAGCCAGCTGGACGAGCATAGCGCCTATGGCGGCGTTGTGCCGGAAATTGCCGCGCGGGCACACGTCGAGGCGCTCGATACGCTGATCGACGAAGCATTGAAACGCGCCAATGTGTCGCTCTCAGACGTCGATGCCATTGCCGCCACCTCCGGCCCGGGCCTCATCGGTGGCTTGCTCGTGGGGTTGATGACCGGCAAGGCGATTTCGCGCGCCACAGGGAAACCATTATACGCCATCAACCATCTGGAAGGCCATGCTCTTACGGCGCGGCTGACCGATGGACTTGCTTTTCCCTATCTCATGCTGCTCGTTTCCGGCGGCCACACGCAGCTTATCCTCGTGCGCGGCGTCGGAGACTATGAACGCTGGGGCACGACCATCGACGATGCGCTGGGCGAAGCCTTTGACAAGACGGCCAAGCTGCTGGGACTGCCCTATCCCGGGGGACCGGCCGTGGAGGCTGCTGCGAAAAATGGCGATCCGGACCGCTTCGATCTCCCGCGTCCGCTGGTGGGCGAAGCGCGCCTCGATTTTTCCTTCTCCGGCCTGAAGACAGCCGTGCGTCAGGCGGCGACGGCGATTGCTCCCGTCACCGAGCAAGATATCGCCGACATCTGCGCTTCCTTCCAGAAAGCCATTTCGCGGACTTTGAAAGACCGGATCGGCCGTGGTCTGCAACGCTTCAAGACGGAGTTTCCGAAGACCGAGGAAAAGCCGTCGCTTGTCGTCGCTGGCGGCGTTGCCGCTAATCTGGAGCTGCGCCGCACGCTGCAGGAGCTTTGCGATGCCAACGGTTTCCGTTTCATCGCGCCGCCATTGAGATTGTGTACTGACAATGCCGTCATGATCGCCTGGGCGGGGCTCGAGCGCATGGCAAAGGGTGCAGCGCCTGACGATCTCGATGTGCAACCGCGTTCGCGCTGGCCGCTGGATCAGAAGGCGGAAACCCTCCTGGGCCACGGTAAACGAGGAGCGAAGGCATGAGCGGCAACGAACGGATCGCAGTCATCGGCGCCGGGGCCTTCGGCACGGCGCTTGCCGCCGTCATCGCGCTCACAGGCCGTAGCGACGTGACGCTCGTCGGACGCAATGCCGGACTGATGAGCGATCTCGCCGCAGATCGCATGCATGACGCGGTTCTTCCCGGCATCGAACTTCCGGATTCGCTTCGGTTCTCGGCCGAGGCGGACTCTATTTCCAGTGCCGGCATCGTTCTGTTCGCCATGCCCTCGCAGGCGCAGGCCGATGCTGCCAGGCATTATGGACCCTATCTTGCCAAGGATGCCATTGTCGTCACATGTGCCAAGGGCATCGACAAGGTCTCCGGCGATCTGCTGACAGACATGCTCGAGCGGGAGTTGCCGCAGCATGCCATCGCCGTGCTTTCCGGTCCGGGCTTTGCCGCCGACATCGCCAAGGGTCTGCCGACGGCCATGGCGATCGCGGCTGCTGACATGACCGTCGCCGAAAGGCTCGCCCAGGCGATCTCCGGTCCGACCTTCCGCCTTTACGCATCGGATGACCGTATCGGCGTACAGCTCGGCGGCGCGCTGAAGAATGTCCTCGCCATTGCCTGCGGCATCGTCGAGGGCCGCGGCATTGGTGATTCGGCGCGTGCAGCGCTCATCAGCCGAGGTCTTGCCGAGATGTCGCGCTTCGTCGCGGCCAAGGGCGGCAAGGCGGAAACTGTACGCGGTCTGTCCGGTCTCGGCGATCTCGTGCTGACGGCCACCAGCCATCAATCCCGCAATCTCAGATTCGGTATCGCGCTTGGCGAGGGGGACACCGTCGATCCCGCGCACGGCACGCTGGTCGAAGGCGCCTATGCTGCTTCCATTGCTGCGCGACTCGCCGGCGAACTCGGCGTCGACATGCCGATCACCGACGCGGTTTCGGCTATCATCGACGGCAAGCTCGACATTTCCACAGCCATCGGGCAATTGATGACGCGGCCGATCACCACGGAATAGCTTGAATATCGGCGGTGCTCTGGATATATTACTGGATATATCGGAGGCACTGATGAGTAACTCGCAAAAACGCGCAATTCAAAACTACCGCTCCCGTCTTGGCGAGCGCGGTCTCGCGCGTTTCGAGGTGCTAGGGCTTGATAGCGACAAGGTTCTCATCAGAGACATGGCGCGACGATTGGCCGAGGGTGGTGCGCAGTCGGCCGAGCTTCGCGATGTTTTGACGAAAACCGTTTCGGGAGAGCCGCCGAAAATGGGCGGCGTTTACGCCTGGCTGCGCAGTTCGCCGCTCGTCGGAGCGGATATTGACCTCGAAAGGGTAAGAGCCGACGTGCGTGAGATCGATCTTTGACGCGCTACTTGCTGGACACCAATATCATCAGCAACACAATCAAACCTGAACCGTCGCCGCATCTTGTGCGATGGTTTGAAGCTCAACTGGATGACAATCTTTTCATCGCAGCGTCCACGATCGCCGAAATTCGGCGCGGCATCCTGATCATGTCGACGGGACGCAAGCGTGATGATCTCGAATCCTGGTTCCTTGGTAGTCAGGGACCGCAAGTCTATTTTGCCGGGCGTATCCTCCCCTTCGAGGAGAATGCTGCTTTGATCTGGGCTCAACTCATGGCGGAAGGCAAGGCGGCAGGGCGGCAACGGGATCCGATGGACATGTTGATTGCCTCCGTTGCAATTGCGAACGATTGCATTATCGCTACGCATAACGAAGCTGATTTCTGGGGCCTCGGTATCATCAATCCCCTTCGCGCAGAAATGTGATGACCTCTCGCGGCTGAGGCATTATCCGTCGGTATCAATAGTTTCGATTTTCTTGGGAGAATTAAACAATGCTGTTCGCCTTTGTCTGCAAGGACAAGCCCGGTTACCTGAACGTCCGCATGGAGACGCGCCCGGCGCATGTGGAATATCTGAACAAGCTCAATGCCGAGGGCACACTGAAGATGGCCGGTCCTTTCCTGGACGCCGAAGGAAAGCCGAACGGCAGCCTGGTGGTCGTGAAGGCCGAAAGCGTCGAAGCCGCGGTCGCGATCGCCGATGCCGATCCCTACACCAAGGCCGGCCTGTTCGAGAGCGTCGAAATCAAGCCGTTCAACTGGGTCTTCAACAATCCGGAGGCATGAGGAATGGCGCACTGGCTTTATAAATCCGAACCGGCCTCCTGGTCCTGGCAGCAGCAAAAGGATGCCGGCGACAAGGGGACCGAGTGGACCGGCGTTCGTAACTATCTCGCCCGCAACAATATGCGGGCCATGCAGATTGGCGACAAAGGCTTCTTTTATCACTCCAATGACGGGCTGGAGATTGTCGGCATTGTCGAAGTCTGCGCGCTGGCGAATCCGGATTCGACCGCAAAGGACGATCTTCGCTGGGAATGCGTCGATATCCGCGCTGTCCGCGACATGCCGAAGCCGGTATCCCTCAAGGACGTCAAGGCCAACCCGAAGCTCTCGCAGATGGCACTTGTCACTTCCATGCGGCTTTCGGTGCAGCCGGTGACGGATGAGGAGTGGCTCGAAGTCTGCCGCATGGGCGGTCTGGACAATCCGCCGGTCTGATCCGGTTCGAGGATTCTTTGAAAACCGATCCGGAAAGTTTCATCCGCGCCAATACCAGTCTGATGGCGCCGCCGCATGTGCCGGAAATCCGGCTGCATCTTGCGAGCGAAGCGCACGAACTCTGGCTGAAAACCGAGGAAGAGCTGGAGGAGATTGGCTTGCCGCCGCCCTTCTGGGCCTTTGCCTGGGCGGGCGGCCAGGGATTGGCGCGCTACATCCTCGATCATCCGGAAAGTGTTGCCGGCAGAAGCGTACTTGATTTCGCCAGCGGGTCCGGGCTTGTCGCGATAGCGGCCAAGCGAGCGGGTGCAAGCCATGTGCTTGCGGTCGATATCGATCCCTGGGCGGGAACGGCGATCCGGCTGAATGCCGTCGAAAACGGCGTCGCCCTGGATTTTTCCGGAGAAGACATCATTGGCCGCATGATCGAAGCGGATGTCATTCTTGCCGGCGATGTTTTCTACGATCGCGACTTTGCCGCGAGCCTCGTCCCCTGGTTCCGCGGACTGGCGGGCGAGGCCAGGACGGTTCTGGTCGGCGATCCCGGCCGGGCCTATCTTCCCAAAGACCGCCTGGAGGCGCAGGCGACCTATCAGGTGCCTGTCACACGGGCGCTGGAGGATAGCGAAGTCAAGAAAACGACGGTCTGGCGATTTCTCACCGACTGAGAGCGGTCATCCGTCCGGACCTTGGGCTCTTCCCGAGGGAAACACCGGCACATTTTTGCTGATCTGGTCTTGAGGCCCTCAGGGGCGAATCACGCAGACACCGGCTTCATGCGAACACGGGTCTGGAGCATAGCGGATGTTGATGACCTTGGCGCGCGGTCTCGGCTGCGGCGCTGCCGGGCGTGCATAGGGGTCATAGTCGCTATAACCGACGACATAAGTCCCGCCATTGGCCCGGTAGACATCCGCCGTGCCGGCATACGTGCCGGTGCTTGCCGCCTCATGCCTCTCCATGAGCACGATTCTGGCCGGTTGCTGCTGCTTGAAGCCCAGCGAAGGCGCTATCTGCGGCAAGCGCACCAAGCCTGAATGATCGTGATGGCGCCAATGGCGATAGTCGCCAGCCAGTGCCGAGGCGGTCGAAACTGCGGTCGCTGCCGCCAAAACGAGCACTGCTGCCTTGAAAAGATGCGGGCTCATGATTCGTCACCGTTTCAGTTCGTTAATGAAATCTTAACAGCAGATTGCCCCAAGAGCGGTGCGAAGTCCACGTCAGGGCTGATGAAATGGTAAACGGCCCGGAATGAGGAGCCCGTGTTTGCTTGCTCGCCAAAGTGCAGGGCGATCCCAATCGATTAAATTCGATGCAGGCATCAATTGTGCTTGTCGATAGGCATTTCCGCGATTAATGGTCGCAATGATGCAACGCACACTGCACGTCCTGTGCGCGCGTTGCCCCGGAGTTCCGGGTTCTAAGCGTATCGTAACGCCGCGAGGTTCTGATGGCGAACGTCACACAAAACCGGCCCTTGTCGCCGCATCTGCAAATCTACAAACCCATTCCCACCATGGTCATGTCGATCGTCCACCGTATTACCGGCGGCGCGCTCTACTTCGGCACGGTGTTGGTTGCCTGGTGGCTGATTGCCGCTGCGACCGGCCAGGGCTATTTCGACCTGGTCAACTGGATCATGGGCTCGATCATCGGCCGGATCATCCTGTTCGGCTATACTTGGGCGCTGCTGCATCACATGCTCGGCGGGATGCGCCATTTCGTCTGGGATCTCGGCTACGGTTTCGACCCTGCCGTTTCGACGAAGATGGCCAAGATCACGATCATCGCCTCGATCTGTCTGACCGTACTGGTCTGGGTCATCGGCATCGCCATCCGGCTGGGTTGAACTGGCATGATCGTTTCCGGAAGCGCAGGGATGCCTTTCGGGATTATGCTTTAGAGGATATTTCTCATGGATATGCGCACCCCTTTGGGCAAAGTCCGCGGTCTCGGTTCCGCCAAGGAAGGCACCGATCATTTCTGGCGCCAGCGCCTGACCGCCGTCGCCAACGTTCCGCTCTTCATTTTCTTCGTCATCTTCCTGATGATCTATGCCGGCGCGCCCTATGCGGAAGTCGTGCACGCGCTGTCGAACCCGCTCGTCGCCGTCATCTTCGGCCTGATGGTGATCTCCGGCATCATTCACATGAAGCTCGGCATGCAGGTCATCATCGAGGACTACGTCCACGGCGAATTCGGCAAGATCGTTCTTCTCATGCTCAACACGTTTTTCGCGGTCATTCTGGCGGGGCTCTGTCTTTTCGCCATTCTGAAGATCGCGTTCGTAGGATAAATGCATCATGGCACCGAACTCATCCGCTCAGAATGGGGCTGCTCAAAACGGCAAGGCCTACAAATATGTCGATCACTCCTATGACGTGATCGTCGTCGGCGCCGGCGGCGCCGGCCTGCGCGCCACGCTCGGCATGGCCGAGCAGGGTTTCCGCACCGCCTGCATCACCAAGGTCTTCCCGACCCGCTCGCACACCGTTGCCGCCCAGGGCGGCATCGCCGCTTCGCTGCGCAACATGACGCCGGACAGCTGGCAGTGGCACCTCTATGACACCGTCAAGGGCTCCGACTGGCTCGGCGATGTCGACGCCATGCAGTACATGGTCATGGAAGCGCCGAAGGCCGTCTACGAGCTCGAGCACTACGGCGTGCCCTTCTCGCGCAACGAGGAAGGCAAGATCTATCAGCGTCCGTTCGGCGGCCATATGCAGAACTACGGCGAGGGGCCGCCGGTGCAACGCACCTGTGCTGCTGCCGACCGTACCGGCCATGCCATCCTGCACACGCTCTATGGCCAGTCGCTGCGCAACAACGCAGAATTCTTCATCGAGTATTTCGCGCTCGACCTCATCATGTCCGACGATGGCAGCCGCTGCACCGGCGTTGTCGCCTGGTGCCTCGATGACGGCACGATCCATCGCTTCGCCGCCAAGATGGTGGTGCTGGCAACCGGCGGCTACGGCCGCGCCTATTTCTCGGCAACGTCTGCCCATACCTGCACCGGCGACGGCGGCGGCATGGTGGCTCGCGCCGGCCTGCCTTTGCAGGACATGGAATTCGTTCAGTTCCACCCGACCGGCATCTACGGCTCGGGCTGCCTGATCACCGAAGGCGCACGCGGCGAGGGCGGCTATCTCGTCAATTCCGAGGGCGAGCGCTTCATGGAGCGCTATGCTCCTTCGGCGAAGGACCTCGCATCGCGCGACGTGGTTTCGCGCTGCATGACGCTGGAGATTCGTGAGGGTCGCGGCGTCGGCAAGAACAAGGACCACATCTTCCTGCATCTCGACCATCTCGATCCGGCCGTGTTGCACGAGCGCCTGCCGGGCATTTCCGAGAGCGCCCGTATCTTCGCCGGTGTCGATGTGACCCGCGACCCGATCCCGGTCCTGCCGACCGTTCACTACAACATGGGCGGCATTCCCACGAACTATTGGGGCGAAGTGCTGAACGCAGACAGCAGCAATCCCGAGCGCGTGCTGCCGGGCCTGATGGCCGTCGGCGAAGCCGGATGCGCTTCGGTGCACGGCGCCAACCGCCTTGGCTCCAACTCGCTGATCGACCTTGTCGTCTTCGGCCGTGCCGCTGCCATCCGCGCCGGTCAGGTCATCGACCGTGACGGTCCGGTTCCGCCGGTCAATGTTGCCGCTTGCGACAAGATCATGGATCGCTTCGATCGCCTGCGTCATGCCAGCGGCTCGACGCCGACGGCAGCGCTCCGCGAGAAGATGCAGCGTGCCATGCAGGAAGACGCCGCCGTGTTCCGCACGCAGGAATCGCTGGAATCCGGCTGCCGCCGCCTTTCGGAGATCTGGAAGGAAATGGCCGACATCAAGGTTACCGACCGGTCGCTGATTTGGAACTCGGATCTCGTCGAGACGCTGGAGCTTCACAATCTGATGGCCAACGCCATCACGACGATCTACGGCGCCGAGGCTCGCAAGGAAAGCCGCGGTTCGCATGCCCGCGAGGACTACACCGAGGGCAAGTTTGCCGGTCGCGACGACGACAACTGGCGCAAGCATACGCTCGCCTGGGTCAACGACGCCGGCGACGTGAAGCTCGACTATCGTCCCGTTCACACCGACCTGATCGCCGAAGGCATCGATCCGCACAAGATCGAGCCGAAGGCACGCGTGTACTGATCTGAGAGGAACTGACCATGGTTGAACTCGCTCTCCCCAAGAACTCTCAGATCCGCGAAGGCAAGGTCTGGCCGAAGCCGGTCGGCGCCAAGAACACGCGCGAATTCCGCGTCTATCGCTGGAGCCCGGATGACGGCCAGAATCCGAGCATCGATACCTATTATATCGATATCGACGATTGCGGCCCGATGGTGCTCGACGGTCTGCTCTACATCAAGAACAACATCGACCCGACACTGACGCTGCGCCGCTCCTGTCGCGAAGGCATTTGCGGCTCCTGCGCGATGAACATCGACGGCACCAATACGCTCGCCTGCACCAAGGGTCTGGACGAGATCAAGGGCACGGTGAAGGTCTATCCGCTGCCGCATATGCCCGTCGTCAAGGACCTCGTGCCTGATCTGACGAACTTCTATGCGCAGCATCGCTCGATCGAGCCCTGGTTGAAGACGGTTTCCCCGCCGCCGGCCAAGGAATGGAAGCAGAGCCATGAAGACCGTCTGAAGCTCGACGGCCTCTATGAGTGCATCCTGTGCGCCTGCTGCTCGACTTCCTGTCCGAGCTATTGGTGGAACGGCGACCGCTATCTCGGTCCGGCCGTGCTGCTGCAGGCCTATCGCTGGCTGATCGACTCCAGAGACGAAGCCAAGGGCGAGCGCCTCGACAACCTCGAGGATCCTTTCCGCCTTTATCGCTGCCACACGATCATGAACTGCGCGCAGACCTGCCCGAAGGGTCTGAACCCAGCCAAGGCAATTGCCGAAATCAAGAAGATGATGGTCGAGCGGCGGGTTTAACCCGCCGTTTGGCATTTCTGCTCGCATCGGATCCTTCCGTGAGGCTCTGTTGCGGACCAGCGACATCGGCTGGAGCGATCACAACATGTTGAAACTCGCCTTTCGGTTTCGTTTGCATGCGGTTTGCCGGATCAAGCCTTGAAACTACCCGATTCTTGTCCAGCTATGGCCTCTCGGCAATTTATCGCGGTATCGACTTGATTAACCAAAGTGAAATACGATAATTCGCACGTCATTGAGCATCACTTTGCGAATGTCAGCGGTGGACAAATAACTAGGAGTGTGATGATGCAGTTCAAATATGCAGTGACGGCTGCGGCGATAGGCCTGTCGCTTGCCGGTTGCCAGCGCACGGCATACAACAACGACACCTATTCATCTCCGGCCCCACTGCAGGCTCAGCCTGTCAATCCCGTACAATCCAGCCAGCTTCCGCCTGCAGGTGGTGCAAACGGCTCGCAATTCCCGGCAGCTCCGACAGGTGCGCCGAATGCGGGCAACCCACAGCAGCAGCAGGCGATGGCCGCTTCCGCCATGGATGTCACGAAGGAATCGATGGTCGGCAGCTGGAAGGTCAGCAACGGCGGATCGAGCTGCGACATGTTCCTGACGCTCACGAACCTCGGCAGCGGCTCGCGCGGCGGCACGCGCGGCTGCTCGGGCGAGCTTACCTCGATGGGATCGTGGGAAGTCTCGGGCAAGCAGGTGCTCCTGAAGAACCGCGACGGCTCGACGGTCGGCACGCTCTACAAGACGGCCGATTCGCGCTTCGACGGCTCGACGGCGTCCGGCCAACCGCTCAGCCTCAGCCGATAAGCTCCCAGGACCGTCAAGCGCTTCATGGAATCGCTTGACGGATCTAGAATGTCGTTCCACGCAATTCCGGATGGAAAACCGCTGCGCACTTTTCCTGGGATTGCTTTAGTTGACGGGGTGGCACCCTCTGGGTGCGCCCCATTTGCACAGGCGGATACTTCCCCATGCAGCCCATGCCAGATTACTCGCTCAGCGTCTGCGAACAGCTGAAGGCGTTGACGGTGTCCGGATCCCTTCAGGTGGATTCGGCGCAGATGGATGTGGCGAAAATGCTGGATCGCGTGCTTGCGGATCTCAAGCGGAAGCGGCCTGCTGCGAAGTCCAGCGCGCTCGGCTGGATGTTTGCCGCGCGCAAGAAGTCGGTCGACGCCATCAAGGGTCTCTATATTCACGGCAGCGTCGGACGCGGCAAGACCATGTTGATGGACATGTTCTTCTCGATGGCACCCTGCCAGAAGAAGCGCCGGGCGCACTTCTTCGAATTCATGACCGATGTGCACAACCGCATCGCGGCGCAGCGGCTGAAGTTCAAGAACGGCGAGACCAAGCAGGCGGATCCCATTCCGCCTGTCGCCGCCGATCTCTATGCCGAAGCCGAACTGCTGTGCTTCGACGAATTCACCGTCACCGACATTGCCGATGCGATGATCCTCTCGCGGCTGTTTTCAGAGTTGTTCTCGCTCGGCTGCGTCCTTATCGCCACGTCGAATGTCGAGCCGGACAATCTCTATCGTGACGGGCTCAATCGCGGTCTCTTCCTGCCTTTCATCGATCTGCTGAAGAAGCATGTCGACGTCGTGACGCTGGATTCCCCGACCGATTACCGCATGGAGAAGCTGAACAGCCAGCCGGTCTACCTCACGCCGCTCGACCAGCGCGCCGAGATGGCCATGGACGCCTCATGGATGCAGGCGCTGCATGGGCGCAAGGCGCAGCCGACTGAGATTCCGATGAAGGGGCGCTCCATCCACGTGCCGCTTGCGGTGGATCGCATGGCGCGATTTTCGTTTGCCGATCTTTGCGATGCGCCACTCGGTCCTGCAGACTTCCTCGCCATCGCCGAACGTTTCGATACGATCTTCCTCGATCGCGTTCCGAAACTTGGACCGGACAAACGGAACCAAACGAAGCGTTTCATCATTCTCATTGATACGCTCTACGACCACAACATCCGTCTCTACGTCTCCGCAGAGGCGATGCCGGAGGACCTTCTGACGGAGCGGCGGGGGACCGAGGGCTTTGAATTCGATCGCACGACCTCGCGTCTTTTCGAGATGCGCAGTGCGGAATATCTCGCCCAGACTCCGGCGAGACGGGCCGCTGAATGACAATTCAGCGACATGACACCTTACGTTTACGTAAGAATTGTTCGATCTAACCGATTGAAATTGCTGCTCTCAAAATAATCAATTGCCAATTTCTGCCTTTGGGGCTATGCGATTGACGGCTATTGTGGATGCCTTGCTCGGCGTCCCGCCACGGATTTTGATCGCAAAGGATACACCGAAATGGCGCGCAACAAGATCGCACTTATTGGTTCTGGCATGATTGGTGGCACGCTGGCGCATCTCGCCGGCTTGAAGGAACTGGGCGACATCGTCCTGTTCGACATCGCGGACGGCATCCCTCAGGGCAAGGGTCTCGACATCGCCCAGTCTTCTCCGGTCGAAGGCTTTGACGCCAATCTCACCGGCGCCAGCGACTATTCCGCGATTGAAGGCGCTGACGTCTGCATCGTCACCGCCGGCGTTCCCCGCAAGCCGGGCATGAGCCGCGACGATCTTCTCGGTATCAACCTGAAGGTCATGGAGCAGGTCGGTGCCGGCATCAAGAAGTATGCCCCGAATGCTTTCGTGATCTGCATCACCAACCCGCTCGACGCCATGGTCTGGGCGCTGCAGAAGTTCTCGGGCCTCCCGGCCAACAAGGTCGTTGGTATGGCTGGCGTGCTCGATAGCTCGCGCTTCCGCCTGTTCCTCGCCAAGGAATTCAACGTTTCCGTCGAAGACGTCACCGCGTTCGTTCTGGGCGGTCACGGCGATTCGATGGTGCCGCTCGCTCGCTACTCCACGGTTGCCGGTATTCCGTTGACGGATCTCGTCACCATGGGCTGGCTGACCGCCGAGCGTCTCGAAGAAATCATCCAGCGCACCCGTGACGGCGGCGCCGAGATCGTCGGTCTGCTGAAGACCGGCTCGGCCTACTACGCACCGGCCGCTTCCGCCATCGCGATGGCCGAATCCTATCTCAAGGACAAGAAGCGCGTTCTGCCTTGCGCCGCTCACCTCGACGGCCAGTACGGCGTCAAGGACATGTATGTCGGCGTTCCCACGGTCATCGGTGCCGGCGGTATCGAGCGCATCATCGAGATCGACCTGAACAAGGCCGAGAAGGAAGCCTTCGACAAGTCGGTCGCTGCCGTTGCCGGCCTCTGCGACGCTTGCGCCACGATCGCGCCGTCGCTGAAGTAATTTCCGCGTTATAACAGGGATAAGTCCATGAACATTCATGAATATCAGGCCAAGGCTCTGCTGAAGAGCTATGGCGCACCCGTCGCGGACGGCGTTGCCATCTTCTCCGCCGACGAAGCCGCCGCTGCTGCCAAGCAGCTTCCCGGCCCGCTTTACGTCGTCAAGAGCCAGATCCACGCCGGCGGCCGCGGCAAGGGCAAGTTCAAGGAACTCGGCCCGGACGCCAAGGGCGGCGTTCGCCTTGCCAAGTCCGTTGACGACGTCGTCGCCAACGCCAAGGATATGCTCGGCAACACGCTGGTGACCAAGCAGACCGGCCCGGCCGGCAAGCAGGTCAACCGTCTCTACATCGAAGACGGCGCCGACATCGACCGCGAACTGTACCTCTCGATCCTGGTTGATCGCTCCGTCGGTCAGGTTGCTTTCGTCGTTTCGACCGAAGGCGGCATGGACATCGAGACCGTCGCGCACGACACGCCGGAAAAGATCATCACCGTCGCCATCGATCCGTCGACGGGCGTTACGGCTGCCAACACGGCTGCTCTTTCCGACGCGCTGAAGCTCGAAGGAGCTGCTCGCGAAGACGCCGCCAAGCTCTTCCCGATCCTCTACAAGGCCTTTGTCGAAAAGGACATGGCCCTGCTCGAAGTGAACCCGCTGATCGTCATGACCAACGGCCGCCTGCGCGTTCTCGACGCCAAGGTTTCCTTCGACGGCAACGCTCTCTTCCGTCATGAAGACGTCCGCGCGCTCCGCGACACGTCGGAGGAAGATGAAAAGGAAATCCAGGCGCATGAATACGATCTGGCCTATGTCGCCCTCGACGGCAACATCGGCTGCATGGTCAACGGCGCCGGTCTCGCCATGGCAACCATGGACATCATCAAGCTCTACGGCGCTGAGCCCGCGAACTTCCTCGATGTCGGCGGTGGCGCCACCAAGGAAAAGGTCACGGCCGCCTTCAAGATCATCACTGCCGATCCGGCTGTCCAGGGCATTCTGGTCAACATCTTCGGCGGCATCATGAAGTGCGACGTCATTGCCGAAGGCGTGCTTGCAGCCGTTAAGGAAGTCGGTCTGAAGGTTCCGCTCGTCGTTCGCCTCGAAGGCACCAACGTCGAACTCGGCAAGAAGATCATCAACGAATCCGGTCTCAACGTCATCTCCGCCGATGACCTGGACGATGCCGCCCAGAAGATCGTCAAGGCAGTCAAGGGCTAACGGGAATGGCTGCCTCCTTCGCTCCAACGGCTGCTCATCTTCGCCTCAGTGCCTTTGCCGGCACCTGGGAAGGGGAAGAGCATGTTGCGGCTTCGGCCTGGACGAAGGAAGGCACGGCAGTCGCGCGGCTTACCGCGGAGTGTCTGTTCGGCGGATTTTTCGTCGAACAGCGCTACGTCCAGAAGCGGGACGGCGCCACATCGTTCGAAGCCCGGAACATTCTTGGCTTCGACGCTGCGGAACAGGCCTACAAGCTTTATCAGTTCGATATGGTCGGCTTTGCGCCCGCCGCGCCGGCCTCCGGCGAATGGATCGACGACAAGCTTGTCCTGACCAAAGCCTCGCCGCGCGGTGCGCAGCGCACTCTCTTTCAGTTCGAAAATAATGACTGCTACCGTATGGGCGTCACTTTTGCGCCCGTCGGCAGCGATACATGGCAGGAGGTCGTCAGCGGCGTTTATCGTCGCGTTGCCTCTGCGTCTTCCAACCTCTCGTAACAAAGGCCTCGCATGTCTATTCTCATCAACAAAGACACCAAGGTTCTGGTTCAGGGCCTGACCGGCAAGACCGGCACCTTCCACACTGAACAGGCGCTTGCCTATCACGGCACGAAGATGGTCGGCGGTATCCACCCCTCCAAGGGTGGCGAAACCTGGACCGGCTCCAAGGGCGAAAAGCTGCCGATCTTCAAGTCCGTCGCCGAAGGCAAGGATGCCACCGGCGCCAACGCTTCGGTCATCTACGTCCCGCCGGCAGGCGCCGCAGCTGCGATCCTCGAAGCGATCGACGCCGAGATCCCGCTCATCGTCTGCATCACGGAAGGCATTCCGGTTGCCGACATGGTCAAGGTCAAGGATCGCCTGATCAAGTCGAAGTCGCGCCTGATCGGACCGAATTGCCCGGGCGTCCTCACCCCGGACGAGTGCAAGATCGGCATCATGCCGGGCTCCATCTTCAAGAAGGGTTCCGTCGGCGTTCTCTCGCGTTCCGGCACGTTGACCTACGAAGCCGTGTTCCAGACCACCAATGAAGGTCTCGGCCAGACGACGGCTGTCGGCATCGGCGGCGACCCGGTCAAGGGCACGGAATTCATCGACATCCTTGAGATGTTCCTCGCCGACGACGAAACCAAGTCGATCATCATGATCGGCGAAATCGGTGGTTCGGCCGAGGAAGAAGCCGCACAGTTCCTGAAGGACGAAGCCAAGAAGGGCCGCAAGAAGCCGATGGTCGGCTTCATCGCTGGCCGCACGGCACCTCCCGGCCGCACCATGGGCCATGCTGGCGCCGTGATTTCCGGCGGCAAGGGCGGCGCGGAAGACAAGATCGCGGCAATGGAAGCGGCAGGCATTCGCGTGTCGCCCTCGCCGGCGCGTCTCGGCAAGACGCTGGTGGAAGTCCTGAAGGGCTGAGCCTACCTATAGCAAGACCCGGATGGGGTAGGCGGCAGCCGCCAGCTCCATCCGGTTTTCGAATTCGCAAGTGCAGACTACGGCCGCAACGGTCGAACGAAATAAGGTCGCCGGATGACCACAAGCCGGCAAAGCAACAAGTCGGGAGGCGGACGAGGCTGTCCGCAGATCACCATGGCAAGGCAAGAAGCCAACGAGCAATTTCAGATCACCTCGTTCCTGGATGGCGCCAACGCTGCTTATATCGAGCAGCTTTATGCGCGCTATGAGGACGACCCGTCGTCGGTCTCCGACGAATGGCGGTCTTTCTTCAAGGCGCTGGAGGACAATCCCGACGACGTGAAGAGAGCGGCCAAGGGCGCTTCCTGGCAGCGCAAGAACTGGCCGATCCCCGCCAAGGGCGATCTGGTTTCCGCGCTCGACGGCGATTGGGGAATCGTTGAAAAAGTCATCGAAACCAAGCTGAAGGCGAAGGCCGAAGTCGCCGGCGCACCGGCTGACACGACCGACGTCCTGCGGGCGACGCGCGACAGCGTTCGCGCCATCATGATGATCCGCGCCTATCGCATGCGCGGCCATCTGCATGCCAAGCTCGACCCGCTCGGCATCGCGGCGCCGGTCGAAGACTACAAGGAACTGTCGCCGGAAGCCTACGGCTTCACGGAGGCGGACCTCGATCGCAAGATCTTCATCGACAACGTGCTCGGCCTCGAATTCGCGACCGTTCGCGAGATGATCGAGATCCTCGAGCGTACCTATTGCTCGACCCTCGGTGTCGAATTCATGCACATCTCCAACCCGGAGGAAAAGGCATGGATTCAAGAGCGCATCGAAGGTCCGGACAAGGGCATCGCTTTCAACCCCGAGCGCAAGAAGGCCATCCTCCAGAAGGTCATCGAAGCCGAAGGCTACGAGCAGTTCCTCGACGTCAAGTTCAAGGGCACCAAGCGCTTCGGCCTCGACGGCGGCGAATCGCTGATCCCGGCGCTCGAACAGATCCTGAAGAGCGGCAGCCAGCTCGGTCTTCGGGAAGCGGTGTTCGGCATGGCTCACCGCGGCCGTCTGAACGTGCTTTCCCAGGTCATGGGCAAGCCGCATCGCGCTATCTTCCACGAGTTCAAGGGCGGCTCCTATGCGCCTGACGAAGTCGAAGGTTCCGGCGACGTCAAGTACCATCTCGGTGCTTCCTCCGACCGCGATTTCGATGGCGCCAAAGTACACGTTTCGCTGACGGCAAACCCGTCGCACCTGGAAATCGTCAATCCGGTCGTCATGGGCAAGGCCCGCGCCAAGCAGGACATGGGCGCCACCCAATGGGATGGCGACATCATTCCGCTGTCTGAACGCGCCAAGGTCGTGCCGCTGCTGATCCACGGCGATGCCGCTTTTGCCGGCCAGGGCGTGGTTGCCGAAATCCTCGGCCTCTCCGGTCTGCGCGGTCACCGCGTTGCCGGTACGATGCATGTCATCATCAACAACCAGATCGGTTTCACCACCAATCCGGCTTTCTCGCGTTCGTCGCCCTATCCGTCCGACGTCGCCAAGATGATCGAAGCGCCAATCTTCCACGTCAACGGCGATGATCCGGAAGCGGTCGTCTATGCCGCGAAGATCGCGACCGAATTCCGCATGAAGTTCCACAAGCCGGTCGTGATGGATCTGTTCTGCTACCGCCGCTATGGCCACAATGAAGGCGATGAACCGTCCTTCACGCAGCCGAACATGTACAAGGTCATCCGCGCCCACAAGACGGTCCTGCAGATCTACTCGCAGCGGCTGATCAGCGAAGGCGTGCTGACCGAAGGCGAAGTCGAAAAGATGAAGGCCGACTGGCGCGCGCATCTCGAGCAGGAGTTCGAGGCCGGCCAGTCCTACAAGCCGAACAAGGCCGACTGGCTTGATGGTGAGTGGTCGGGTTTGCACACGGCAGACAATGCCGACGAGCAGCGCCGCGGCAAGACCGGCGTGCCGATGAAGACGCTGAAGGAAATCGGGCGCAAGCTGTCGGAAATTCCGGCCGGCTTCCATGCGCACCGCACCATCCAGCGCTTCATGGAAAACCGCGCCAACATGGTGCAGACGGGCGAAGGCATCGATTGGGCCATGGCGGAGGCGCTCGCTTTCGGCGCGCTCGTCATCGAAGGCCACAAGATCCGTCTGTCCGGTCAGGATTGCGAACGCGGCACCTTCTCGCAGCGCCATTCGGTTCTCTACGATCAGGAAACCGAAGAGCGTTACATCCCGCTCGCCAATCTCTCGCCGACCCAGGCACGCTACGAAGTCATCAACTCGATGCTTTCGGAAGAAGCGGTTCTCGGTTTCGAGTACGGCTATTCGCTGGCCCGCCCGAATGCGCTGACCCTGTGGGAAGCTCAGTTCGGCGACTTCGCCAACGGTGCGCAGGTCGTGTTCGACCAGTTCATCTCGTCGGGCGAACGCAAGTGGCTGCGCATGTCCGGTCTCGTCTGCCTGCTGCCGCATGGCTATGAAGGCCAGGGTCCGGAGCACTCTTCCGCTCGCCTGGAACGCTATCTCCAGCTCTGCGCCGAAGACAACATGCAGGTCGCCAACGTCACGACGCCGGCGAACTACTTCCACATCCTGCGCCGTCAGCTGAAGCGCGACTTCCGCAAGCCGCTGATCCTGATGACGCCGAAGTCGCTGCTGCGCCACAAGCGCGCCGTATCGAGCCTTGCGGAGATGGCGGGGGAAACCTCGTTCCATCGCCTGCTCTGGGACGATGCGGAAGTGATCAAGGATGGCCCGATCAAGCTGCAGAAGGACAACAAGATCCGTCGCGTCGTCATCTGCTCGGGCAAGGTCTACTACGATCTCCTGGAAGAGCGCGAGAAGCGCGGCATCGACGACATCTACCTGCTGCGCATCGAACAGCTCTACCCGTTCCCGGCCAAGGCTCTCATCAATGAGCTCAGCCGCTTCCGCAACGCGGAGATGGTCTGGTGCCAGGAAGAGCCGAAGAACATGGGCGCATGGTCGTTCATCGATCCTTATCTGGAATGGGTGCTTGCCCATATCGATGCCAAGTACCAGCGTGTTCGCTACACCGGCCGTCCGGCCGCCGCCTCTCCGGCGACGGGCCTGATGTCCAAGCATCTGTCGCAGCTTGCGGCGTTCCTCGAGGACGCGCTCGGCGGTTGAGGGGTTGCGCGATGACGCGTTTTCGTTTGAAAATCGCCTCGTCGCGCTCCAGCCTTCCGCATGATGCGACGGGGGATAAGATGGCCGCCATGCAGCAATGTGCCGCCTACCGCCATGACAAGGCAGAGGCCCGATCGGTTTTTTCCGGTTGGGCTATTGTCGCGCGTGGCGTTCTCAGTCCCCCGACCATCTGTCGCCGGAATTCCATCTAACTCATAATGACGAAAATCAGGATCTGAACAATGGCCACTGAAATCCGCGTTCCTACCCTCGGCGAGTCCGTCAGCGAGGCGACCGTCGGCACCTGGTTCAAGAAGGTCGGCGATGCCATCAAGGCCGATGAGCCGCTTCTCGAGCTTGAAACCGACAAGGTAACGATCGAAGTTCCCGCACCGGCAGCAGGCACCCTGTCCGAAATCGTTGTCCAGGCTGGTGAAACCGTAGGTCTCGGCGCATTGCTCGGTCAGATTTCTGCCGGTGGCGCTGCCGCTGCTCCGGCACAGGCTGCCGCACCCGCCCCGGCTGCTGCTGCTCCGGTTGCAGCTCCTGCCGTTGCCGCTCCGGCGTCTTCCATGCCGCCAGCCCCGGCCGCTGCAAAGCTGCTTGCTGAAAACAATCTCTCTGCCGATCAGGTCGATGGTAGTGGCAAGCGCGGCCAGGTGCTCAAGGGCGACGCCATCGCCGCCGTTGCCAAGGCTGCTTCGACGCCGGCTGCTGCCCCGGCCGCTCCTGTCGCCGCCCGCGCGCCGACCGCTGTCGAGGACGTCAACCGCGAAGAACGCGTCAAGATGACCCGCCTGCGCCAGACGATCGCCCGTCGCCTCAAGGATGCGCAGAACACCGCCGCCATGCTCACCACCTACAATGAGGTGGACATGAAGGCCGTTATGGATCTCCGCAACAAGTACAAAGACATCTTCGAGAAGAAGCATGGCGTGAAGCTCGGCTTCATGGGCTTCTTCACCAAGGCCGTTACCCACGCGCTGAAGGAACTGCCGGCTGTCAACGCCGAGATCGACGGCACCGATATCGTCTACAAGAACTACTGCCACATCGGCATGGCTGTTGGCACCGACAAGGGTCTCGTCGTTCCGGTTATCCGCGATGCCGACCAGATGTCGATCGCCGAAGTCGAGAAGGAACTTGGCCGTCTGGCAAAGGCTGCCCGCGATGGTACGCTGTCGATGGCTGACATGCAGGGCGGCACCTTCACCATCACCAATGGTGGTGTTTACGGCTCGCTGATGTCTTCGCCGATCCTGAACGCGCCGCAGTCCGGTATTCTCGGCATGCACAAGATCCAGGAGCGTCCGGTCGCCATCGGCGGTCAGGTCGTCATCCGTCCGATGATGTATCTGGCACTCTCCTACGACCACCGGATGGTTGACGGCAAGGAAGCGGTTACCTTCCTCGTGCGCGTCAAGGAAAGCCTGGAAGATCCCGAACGTCTCGTTCTCGATCTCTAAGGAGGCATTGGATCATGTCGACATGGCCCATGCGGACGCTGCGCGGATTGTTGTGCGCTGTCGCTGCATGGATGCCATCGTCCGCCGATGCGGGCGAGCTCGACATTTCCAAGCTCAGCAGCAATCTCGATCTGGCGTCGCTCGGCGACGCCGATCTCTCTGCCCGCTCGGTCAATGTCATTCGCATCGGCAAGGTGGAACTGACCTCCGGGCGTATCGTCGCCAGCGATCCGCTTGTCGGGCCGGATCACCCGGCGTTTGTCCGGACGGTTCCCCCCGGCGATTATCCCGTCACCTTGTATCAGGCTTCCGGTCGTATCGCGGCAGCGAGTATGCGCTTTGCCGAAGGCAAGCCGGTGCGCTGGGAACTGGCTATGATACCGGGTCAGGATATCAATTCCTTGAAGGGTGATGAGTTCTTCGGCTATCCGGTCGATGCCGGTCTCGGCTGCTACATGGATGCCGATACATATGCGCTGATCCAGGAGCGCGAGAAGCAGGTTCAGGCGGAAAAGTCGTCGTCGGATGTTAATTACTATGATGACGTCCTGGCGACCGAATTGCAGGCAAATAACGATGATTACGCCTTGCACCGGCCGATATCGGGCAAGCGCGGCAATGTCGCCGTTTTCTCGAGCGGCTGGGGCGACGGTTTCTATCCGGTTTTCTGGGGGCTCGATGGGAGCGGCCGGCCGCTGGTTCTGTTCACCGATTTCGGTGTGATTGAAAATGCCGATGGCCGGCGTGAGCCGGGAGGAAACTAACCATGCCGGCAATGTCAACGATCGTGAAGCGGACTCCCTTGTGCGGTGCGATGCTGGTTTTCGCGGCCAATCCGCTGCCCGCCTTCGCGATCGAATGCGCGCAGGAGAAGGCTGTCTATGTCGACATGGACGACGCTTACGAGCTGCGCTTCGAACCCATGGGATCGGAATCGTCCGTCAGCAACAGGTTCAAGCTTGCAGTGCGCAACACGGCCGTGGTGGCCGAGGGCGTCGTCATGCGCACGGACGACCAGTTGCGCGCTGATGGCCGGATCATGTTCGAATGCCCGGAGGGCGATGTGACCGGCGCCGATCTCCGAGCCTGTACTGTTTGGCAGGGCATGGTTTACGCCTCCGACCTCAAGGGGCATATCCGTGCATTGCCGGCGGAAGGGGAAAGTGCGGCAGACCGGCTCTTCCTGCCGGCGCTTGGTCCCTCTATTCAGAAGTCTTCCCTCTGGGGCGAAGGCAAGGCGACCGTGGCGCCCTGGGACGTCCTCAGCTTGAAAGGATGCTATCAATGACCGATGATGATGCGCCTGTTCTTCTCGTAACCGGCGGCAGCCGCGGCATCGGCGCCGCGATTTGCCTGGCCGCCGCTCAACATGGCTGGGCCGTGGCGGTCAACTACACTTCCAACAGGGAGGCAGCTGAGGCTGTGGTCGGGACGATCCTCGATGCTGGTGGCGAGGCCATCGCTGTCGCAGGTGACGTCGGTAAGCCTGACGATATCAAGTCTATCTTCGCCAAGGTCGATGCCTATTTCGGTCGGATCGACGGTCTCGTCAACAATGCCGGTGTCGTCGATGTCATCCAGCGTCTGGACGAGATGACGCCCGAGCGGCTCGATCGCATGTTCCGCATCAATATCAGCGGCACGATGCTGGCTGCGGCGGAAGCCGTGCGCCGCATGTCAACGCGTCATGGCGGCAAAGGCGGCGTGATCGTCAATCTTTCGTCTGTTGCCGCCACGCTCGGCGCTGGCGGACAATATGTCGACTATGCCGCGTCCAAGGGTGCGATCGATACGTTTACGGTCGGGCTTGCGCGTGAAGTGGCGGCCGAGGGCATCCGCGTCAACGCGGTACGACCCGGCATCATCGACACGGATATTCACGCCACCGCCGGCTCGCCGGACAGGGCTCGGGATATCGCGCCGCAACTGCCGATGAAGCGTGCGGGAACACCCGACGAGGTGGCCGACGCCGTCCTCTATCTGCTGAGTCCCCATGCATCCTATATAACGGGTGCATTGCTGGATGTGAGCGGCGGACGCTGATCGGAAGGGATTGACGACATGCAGTATATTCTCGAATTCCTCGGCCTGATGGCGGTGTTCTCGATCTTCATCGTCGTTCCCGGCGCCGACTTCGCCGTGATCCTGCGCCAGAGCATCGTGCACGGCCGCCGCGCCGCCATGATGACCGGACTCGGAATGGGCTTCTCGCTGCTCTTTCACATCAGCTACACCATTCTCGGCCTCGGCCTGATCGTGTCGCAGTCCCTCATGCTGTTCAGCGTGGTGAAGTGGGCCGGTGTTCTCTATCTCGTCTATCTCGGCATTAAGTCTTTCCGCGAACCCGGCTTCAAGGTGAAGGATGTCGAGATCACCGAGGAAGACCGCAAACCGGTTTCGGTCTGGCGCTGCCTGGCAACGGGCTTCGTCACCAATGCCCTCAATCCCAAGCCAGTGCTGTTCTTCCTGTCGCTTTTTTCGACGCTCGTTCATCACGACACGCCGGCGCTCATCCAGTTCAGCTACGGCATCGGCATGGCAACGGCGCTCGTCGCCTGGTTTGCCGGCGTTTCCACCTTCTTTACCGTCAAGCCGGTGCGCGATCGTTTCATCGCGTCGGGCAAATGGTTCAACCGCATCACCGGAGCGGCGCTCGTCGGCTTCGGCATCCGCCTCGCCTTGGCACGGGCGACCGACTAACGAATATATAAAACAAGGAAATCAAACATGTCCTACGATGTGATCATTATCGGAACAGGCCCCGGTGGCTATGTTTGCGCAGTCAAGGCAGCGCAGCTCGGCCTGAAGGTCGCTGTCGTCGAAAAGCGCGCGACCTATGGCGGCACCTGCCTCAACGTCGGTTGCATTCCGTCCAAGGCGCTGCTGCATGCTTCCGAAGTGTTCCATCATGCCGGCCATGGCATGGATGCGTTGGGCGTCGAAGTGGCCGCACCGAAGCTGAACCTCGGCAAAATGCTGGCCCACAAGGACGCGACCGTGAAGTCGAATGTCGACGGCGTCGCCTTCCTGTTCAAGAAGAACAAGATCGATGCCTTCCAGGGCACCGGCAAAATCGTTGCCGCCGGCAAGGTCTCCGTCACGGCTGAAGACGGCAAGGTGACCGAGATAGAAGGCAAGAACATCGTCATTGCCACTGGCTCCGACGTTGCCGGCATTCCGGGCGTTCCGCTCGAAATCGACGAGAAGATCATCATCTCTTCGACTGGCGGTATCGCGCTCGACAAGGTGCCGGGCAAGATGATCGTGGTCGGCGGTGGCGTCATCGGCCTCGAGCTCGGCTCGGTCTGGTCGCGCCTTGGCGCCAAGGTCACCGTCGTCGAATATCTCGACAACATCCTCGGCGGCATGGACGGCGAAGTCTCCAAGCAGTTCCAGCGCATGCTGGCCAAGCAGGGCATCGAATTCCACCTCGGTGCCAAGGTTGTCGGCGTCGAGAAGTCCGGCAATGGTGCGAAGGTTACCTTCGAACCCGTCAAGGGTGGTGACAAGGTCGTGCTCGATGCCGACGTCGTGCTGGTTGCGACCGGCCGCAAGCCCTACACGGCAGGTCTCGGCCTCGAAGAGGCCGGAGTTGCGCTCGACAATCGCGGCCGCGTCGAAATCGACGGCCACTTCAAGACCAATGTCGCGGGCATCTACGCCATCGGCGACGTAGTGAAGGGACCGATGCTGGCGCACAAGGCAGAAGACGAGGGCGTTGCCCTTGCCGAAATTCTCGCCGGTCAGGCAGGTCACGTGAACTACGACGTCATCCCGAGCGTGGTCTACACGCAGCCGGAAGTCGCTTCCGTCGGCAAGACCGAGGAAGAACTGAAGGCTGCAGGCGTCGCCTACAAGGTCGGCAAGTTCCCGTTCTCGGCCAACGGCCGCGCCCGCGCGATGCTGGCGACGGACGGCTTCGTCAAGATCCTGGCCGACAAGGAAACCGATCGTGTTCTCGGCGGCCATATCGTCGGCTTTGGCGCTGGCGAAATGATCCATGAGATTGCCGTTCTGATGGAATTCGGCGGTTCGTCGGAAGATCTCGGCCGCACCTGCCACGCGCACCCGACCATGTCGGAAGCCGTGAAGGAAGCCGCGCTCGCGACCTTCTTCAAGCCGATCCACATGTAAGAACCGGCATCCCAGCCGAGCCGGGTGCTGGGTTGCAATGCAAGCCCGATGATGCGATGTACGGCCTTTGTGCATCGCATCATCGAAGCTCTTCCATTCATCGAAGTCGGCATGTCACGTCAAATCCCAGCACTTTTCGTATCTCTGCAACTCTCCATTGTCGCCGCATTCACAGGCCTTGTGGTTGGTGTGGTGCCGGCGCGCGCCGAACCCCCCGTCGCCGGCTGGCCACAGGCCGCCAGCGATCTGCCGGTGGAGCAGGGTATTCGCTTCGGCACGCTGCCGAACGGCATGCGTTTTGCGATCATGCACAATGCGACGCCGGCAGGGCAGGTGGCGATCCGGTTCCGCATCGGCAGCGGCTCGCTGCAGGAAAACGACAATCAGCAGGGGCTGGCGCACTTCCTCGAGCACATGGCATTCAAGGGGTCGACCCACGTTCCCGAAGGCGAGATGATCCGCATCCTCCAGCGTCTCGGTCTGGCGTTCGGTGCCGATACCAATGCTTCCACGAGCTATGGCGAGACGACTTACTCGCTCGATCTGCCCGAGGCGGATCCCGAGCGGGTTTCCACCGGCCTGATGCTGATGCGCGAGACGGCGAGCGAGCTCACACTCGACGCCGGTGCGTTCGACCGTGAGCGTGGGGTCATTCTTTCCGAAGAAAAACTGCGCGATACGCCGCAATATCGGGGCAGTATCGGCTTCCTCAATCAGGTGTTGTCCGGCCAGCGGGTGACGCAGCGTCCGCCGATCGGCAAGACCGATATTATCAGCAATGCGCCCGTCGATCTGGTGCGCGATTACTATCGCACCAACTACCGGCCGGAGCGCGCGACGTTGGTCGTGGTCGGCGATATCGACGCCGCCGCCATTGAAGCCGATATCCGCAACCGCTTCGGCAACTGGACATCCAATACGCCGGCTCCGGCGGCGATCGATCTGGGCAGCCTTGAGAAGCGTGGCGAACGCGTCGGAACCGTCATCGTGCCGGGTGGCGCGACGCGCGTACAGATGGCCTGGACCCGGCCATACGACGCTTCGCAAGATACGATTGCCAAGCGCCGTCAACAGCTGGTCGAGGGTATTGGTCTCGCCGTTCTCAACAGGCGCATCTCGGTTTTGGCGCAACAGCCAAACGCCCCCTTCGTCAGCGCGCAGGCAGGCTCACAGAATCTGTTGAAATCCGCTCGTGCCACGATCATTGCCGCCGATACCGATCCGGACAGATGGCAGGCTGCACTTGCCGCCATCGATCAAGAGCAGCGCCGGATTGCCGAATTCGGCGTCGCGCAAGGCGAAATCGACCGGGAGCTTGCCGAGTATCGGTCGATGCTGCAGGCCGCTGCTGGAGGTGCCACGACGCGCACGAGCCCTGACATAGCGGGTGCTTTGGCCTGGAGCGTCGGCGCGGATGTGGTGTTTACGTCGCCTGCGGACGACCTCTCATTGTTCGACGCTGCAATGAAGGACCTGACGGCGGCCGAGGTCAACGAAAGTCTCAAGCTCGCCTTTGCAGGCAACGGTCCGCAGCTGGTACTGCAGATTCCGCAAATGCCCGAAGGCGGAGAGGCAGCCGTCGAAAAAGCCTATGCAACTTCGCGTGCGGTTGTCGTCAGCGCACCGTCGCATACGGCAGTGGTCGAATGGCCATACACCGATTTCGGACCGGCGGGCACCGTGGTCGAGCGACGCGTGCTCGACGACCTCGGCGTTACGATGGTGCGGTTTGCCAATGGCGTCCGCCTGACCGTCAAGCCGACCAAGCTTCGTGCGGACGAGATATTGGTTCGCGCCAATATCGGCCACGGCCTGCTCGATCTGCCGCATGATCGGCCGCTGCCGATCTGGGCAGCTCCTTCGGTTTCCCTCTCCGGTCTCAAGGCGATCGGTTACGAGGACATGCAGAGGGCATTGGCGAGCAAGGTGGTCGGCAGCGACTTTTCCATCCGCGACGGCGCCTTCAGGTTCGAGGGTGCCACGCGGCCGAGCGATCTCGTGACGCAACTGCAGCTTATGACGGCGTATATTTCCGATCCGATCTATCGGCCCGATGCCTTCAAGCGGGTGCAGCAGGCCTATCTGAATAGTCTCGCCCAACTTCAGGCGACGCCACGGAGCGTGGTCGGCCGCGATCTTCCCGGCCTCTTGCATTCCGGCGACCCGCGCTGGGCCTTTCCCGACCGGACACAGTTGCTCGATGCCAAGCCGGAGGAATTCGAAACATTCCTGCGGCCCTACCTTGCCAAGGGACAGATCGAAGTCATCATCACCGGCGATGTCACCGTGGACGACGCCATTCGACTGACGGCAGAGACGTTCGGTGCACTGCCGGCTCGGCTCGATGCGCCGGAGCAGACTGCCAGCAATAGTGCGCTTTTTCCGGCTCCGACGGCGGAACCGGTGGTGCGGCTTCAGGATGGACGAGGCGACAATGCCGGTGCGCTCGTCGCCATGCCGATCGGTGATTTTTTCTCGGATCTGCCGCGTGCCGCCGCCGCCAATGTTACGGGAGCGATCTTCCGTAATCGCCTGGTCGATCAGTTCCGTGTTGCCGAGGGCGCGACTTACAGTCCGCAGGGCAGTGTCGATCTCTCCAAATCATTGCCGGGCTACGGCTTCGGCTACGTCTATGTGGAAACGACCCCGGCCAAGGTCGACCACTTCTTCGATCTTGTTGACAAGATCGCCGCCGACCTGCGGGACAAAGAGGTTTCGCCCGATGAGCTGACCCGGGCGCGCGCACCGATCGTCGAGGAGATCAAGCGCTCGCAACAGACCAATAATTATTGGCTGGAGAGCCTCCACGGTGCGCAAACGGACCCACGGCGTCTGGAGCGGATCCGCGGCAGCATCGACAATTATCAGTCTGTAACAGCGCAGGACATTCGAGCGATTGCGACGCGATACCTGAAGTCGGATACTGCTTGGCGACTGAAGATCCTGCCGGCTGACGGATCGGCTGTTCGGTAGAGCATTTCCCCATCCAGGATGGGGAACCGCGACGCGTTTTTCCTGAAGATGCTTCGCTTCAGCCTACCCCGGGTAAATTGCCGCAGCCGGCTTTATTGCGCTGGCTGTGTTGCCCGATGTGATAATCTGCAGTCATCGAAATGACGGGTGAAAAGATGTCTGCAAGACCCCTGATGGTGAAACCGCATATGCCGCATCCAGCCATGCCGGATGCGGATTGGGCGGATTGCTATGAGCTACAGGTACCGACAGCGGATCTTACCGCAATTGATGTGGCGCGCGCGATGCTCAGTCGCTTTCCGCCCTGGGCGCGGTTGCTGATGACGCTTCGTAATTCTGTGACGAACGTATTCGGATTGAAGTCCACTGGCAGCAATCTTGCAGGCGACAAGGGAAAGATCGGCTTTTTTCCGATCGTCAGTCAGTCGGACGATCAGGTCGTTCTCGGCTTTGACGACCGTCACCTCGATTTTCGCGTCGTCATCGGCGTGCGGGACGACGGCGAGGGGCGCAGGCTGATCGACACGACAACACTGGTGCGGCGAAAGATATTGCTGGGTCGAATCTACATCGCGCTGATTACGCCATTTCACCGGCTGATCGTTTCCAAGATGCTGGCCAATTTCGGCAAGCGCGTGAATTCCGTCAGTTTACCGGCGTCACCGTAAAGCCCTGCTTGCGCAGCAGCGCGACTATGCCGTGATCGCCCGGAAGGTGGAGTGCGCCGACGGCCATCATCACATTCCCTTTTTCGAGATAAGGCACGATACGTTTCGCCATCACCTCGTTGCGGTCGGTAACGATGCGTTTCACGATGGCCGCGTCGGTCGCCTTATCGTCGGAGAGGCCTTCGACAAGAGCTTTCATCAAGCCGCTATTTCCGGTCGAATAAAGGCCTACAAAGGTTTCCGTGATGTCGTTTACATCGTAGGGCGATCGAAAGCTCTCCAGAAGGCCTTTCATGGTCAGGTCGTCGGAAAGGTCCGCCATCGCCTGGAATTGCTCGAGCGGCGTTTCGAGGCCCTCGACATCAATCCCATTTCTAGCGGCCTGAACGGCCAATTGCCTGTCCAGCACATATTTGTCGTTGGGACCTTGGCCGGCGGCGCACGTCAGGAGCGATATGTAGATGAACCACGGGCGCATGCGCAGGACGGTTGCGATCGGCACGCCTTTCTTCGCAAGTCCTGCCGCAATTTGCCCGGTTTCTTCCGCAGGAAGAATATGGTCCAGGCTCTTGCCGGGCGGCAGCATCGTCAGCTCCGGATGCTTGAGAAGCTCCATCGCAATCGTATTGGGTTCGGCTATTTCCTTCAACTCCAGGACCAAGGTGTCGATCTTGTCGAAGGCGCCATGGAAGGCGGTCGGTAACTTCAGCACGCGCTCATCGTTTGAATGCATGGTGCCGAACAGCCAGGAAGGCTTCGTCCCGGCCTTTTCGATCTTCCAGAAGATGCTGTAGCCGTTATCGACCCTCGATGCGGCGTCAAGCATCGTCCCGTAAAGCGCCGGATCGGTTTTGCGCAGTTGCAAGAGAATATCCCTGCCTGGGCATGTTCTGGAATTGTCTGCAAACGCCGGCGAAAGGATCGATGCGACAAGAACGACAGCCAACAGGAACGGGGCGGCAAGACGGAATGCCGTGCCTCTGACGCGGTCCGTCAAAGCCATAAGGGAATTGTTTCTCATAAGGATCCGGCGCTAGTTCGAAACAACGTTCGTCAGTATGGCCGACGCAGCTGCACAACTCAAGCGACAGCGGTGGATCAGCGCCGGCAGATCTGAAACACTCAGTTTACCGGTGTCACCGTAAAGCCCTGCTTGCGTAAGAGCGCGACCAGCCCCTGATCTCCGACGAGATGCAGCGCGCCGATCGCTATGAAGGCATTGCCCTTGTCGAGGATCGGCGTGGAGCGTTCGGCCATCACCTTGTTGCGATCAAGGATAATGCGCTGCTCGAAGGCTGCGGTATCGTCGTCCGTGATTTTCTGATCCGGCTCGATCACCTTCAGCATCGGCACCATCGCGCCGATGTTACCGGTGAGATAGAGGTCGGTCATCGTTTCATTGACGTCGTTGATCTTGTCGCCGAGTTCCAGCGTCTGGATCAGCGATTTCAGATGCAGCGCGATCGGCAGATCGCTCATCGCCTTGGCCTGTTCGGCCAGGGTTTCGAGACCTTTGACCTGTTTGCCCTGGGCTGTGGCATCGCTTGCCAGCTTCTGATCGAGGAATTTCGCGCCGGAGGTTTTGCGGCGGACTTCGCAGCCGGTCATTTCGAAGGAGCTTGCGATCAGCCAGGGCTGCATGCGGGAGACGGCTGCAAGAGCAATTCCGCGTTCCTTCAGTCCCGCCTCAAGGCGCGCATTGTCTTCCGGAGAGAGATGCTCGCTGATGGTGGAGCCATCGGTGATCATCGTCAGCGACGGATTGGCGAAGAGGACGGCCGCTGCCTTCTTGTCGTCGAGAATTTCGTCGGATTCGACGACGATCGTGTCGGCGGAGGCCACGGCTTCCGCCGCTCCCTTCGGCATGGCGAGCACACGCGTATCGGAAACATGCATCGTGCCGAGCAGCCAGGATGGTTTCAGGCCGGGCTTCTCTATCTTCCAGAAGATGCCCTTGCCGTTTTCCACCTTGTCGCCGGCTGCGATGATGGAGGCATATTTCGCCGGATCGGTCTTTTGCAGTTCGGCCATCAGATCCTTGCCGCCGCACTTATCCGATACGGCCTGGTCGGCATGAGCGGGTCGTAGCGTCAGCATGGTCGCTACCAGCAAGATCGCCAGCGCGAACGGGAAGGCTGTGGCAAGCCAGAGCAGGATGTCGCCAAGCGTCGGCTTTATCGACCGCATCGCCTTGGACCCGAGGGCAGAAATCATCAAAATCTTCCGTTCGCAGAGGGCATGATCCCTAGCGCTGGAAAGCGGCTTTCGAGAGGCATGCCGGGACAGGAGCATTGCGCTGTTCTGCGAACCGCAAAATGCTCCATGTTCTTGTTTCTTTCGCATTCCGGACGGAAAACCGCTACGCACTTTTCCTGGAAATGCTCTCGGTTCTGCTTTACGCGCGCCAGACGGAGATTCCCTTAACGCGAGAGGTTAATCTTTCCTTACGCGCGAGGATGGGCGCGGTCGTAGACTTCCAGAAGCCGTGAGGAATCGACGCCGGTATAGACCTGGGTTGTCGATAGGCTGGCATGGCCGAGCAGCTCTTGAATGGTGCGCAGATCGCCGCCGCCGGCCAGCAGATGGGTGGCGAAGGAATGGCGAAGCGCATGCGGCGTGGCGGTATCCGGCAAGCCGAAGGCGCCGCGCAGTTTCTGCATGCCGTGCTGGATGATGCCCGGCTGCAGCTTGCCGCCGCGTGCGCCACGGAAAAGCGGTCCGTCCGCGTCGAGATGGTAGGGGCAAATCTTGCGATAGTGATCAACCGCTTCAATGACGACCGACAGCAGCGGCACCAGTCGTGTCTTGTTGCCCTTGCCGGTGATGCGCAAGGAGGTGGCACCGGGCGAAAAATCCTGCGGCTTCAGATCGAGCGCTTCGGAAATGCGCAGGCCGCAGCCGTAAAGCAAGGTCAGAACGGCGGCGTCGCGTGCGGCGATCCATGGCTCCTCGTGCAACTGCGCTTCATCGCTGACCACGGTCATCGCCTGGGTATCGGAGAGTGGTTTGGGTAGCGATTTCGGCTGCTTCGGCGAACGCACCGCGGCAGCGCCTGCGGCATTCACCAACCCTTTCTTTTCGAGGTAACGCAAGAGTGAACGAAGTCCGGCAAGGTTGCGGCCGAGCGAGCGGGCACCGGCGCCGTCCTTGCGGCGGGCGGCTAGAAAGGCGCGAAAGTCGGCAGGGCGCAATGCGTGAATATCGGCGATCGTTGCCGGGCCGCCGAGATGGCCGGTGAGGAACGTCAGGAACTGACGCGTGTCGCGCTCATAGGCGTTCAGCGTATGCGCTGCGAGCCTGCGTTCCTGACCGAGCGCGTCGAGCCAGCGGCTGCGTTCGGCCATCAACCCTGAGTCGGCGATGATCAATAATTCGTTCAGTGGAAAACCCCTTGAAATTCGGATTCCTTCTGCCACTTTGAAAGAGGGAAGGTTATGGAATCACTAACTTTCCCGTTGACCCGCTTGCATTTTTCATGCGCTGCGGGAGCAACGGCACTTTAAAATGACGGCATGTATCCGCTCCCAAGCCCCCGACGGTTCAGCTGGTATGTGCGAGGCGCTTGTCATGCTTCGATCATATTCGATTGCGATAGAATATATCCCAACCATTCAGGACACTTCATGGCGCGTCGCGGCTCGATAACTGCATTGGGACAGCTCGCAGAAACGATTGCTTTGGTGTCCCAGGGCCAGCCCGGACATATCGTCGATACTTTGATTGCCGAGCGCGGCCAGAAGATCGTGCGCAATCCGCTCTGGCCGCTCATGCGCCCGTTTCTCTACACGCTGCTGCGCTACAACAAGGCGATCGAATTTGCCGATGACGTCGCCAAGCTTTCCGGCTTTCAGTGCTTCGAATATATGAGCGATCTGCTGCGGCTCGACATCGGCGTTGTCAATGCCGATCGCATTCCGGCCAGCGGCGGCTTCATTCTCGTCAGCAATCATCCGACAGGCATTGCCGACGGCGTAGCCGTCTTCGATCTCCTGAAGTCGCGGCGGCCCGACATGATGGTCTTTGCCAATCGCGATGCGGTGCGCGTCAATCCGCGCTTTGCCGAGATGATCATTCCGGTCGAATGGCGGGAGGAGCACAAGAGCAAGCCGAAAACGCGCGAGACTCTGCAGCTTACCAATCGCGCCGTTGCCGATGGCAAGGTTACGGTCCTGTTTCCGTCCGGCCGCATCGCTTACTGGGCGAACGGCAAGTTGAACGAGCGGCCCTGGAAGACGTCGGCCGTGGGGCTGGCGCGCAAATACAATCTGCCGATTTTGCCGGTTCATCTGACGGCGCGCAATTCCGGCCTGTTCTACTGGTTCGCAAAATGGTCGACCGAGCTGCGCGACATGACCGTTTTCCATGAGCTGCTGAACAAGCGCGGAGACCGGTTCGACTTCCTGGTGGGCAATCTCATTCCCGTCGAGCATCTGGACGGCGACGTCAACGATGTCACCAAGGCGCTGGAGAGGCATACGGTGTTCGACCTCGCAGCCGATGGGAATGCTACTTTCTTGCCGCTCGTTGCTCCGATGCAGGATGAAGCTCTGATCACCCGTTCTCTCTAAACCCGGAATCGGTTAGGGCAACGCCAGCAAAAGTGCGCAGCTTTTTTGCGTCCGGAATTGCATGAGACAGAGAGATGGTATGCATGCAACTTAGATCCATGTTTGCCCAGAATTATCGGTCCCTGCGCTCGATCCGCATGGATCTTTCCGACGTCAATCTGTTCATCGGCGAGAATGGCGTCGGCAAGTCCAACCTCTATCGCTCGCTGCAGTTGGTGCAGGCGGCAGTTCGCGGGCGGCTGGCGCACGAGATTTCCAGCGAAGGCGGCATGTTCTCGGCCATGTGGTCGGGCAAGCGGCGCAGCCACGAGTCCGCCCGCATCCGCTTTGACGTCGAGCTGCTCGATATGGAGCGGGCTGCGACCTTTCGTTACTCCATCGAGGCGGGCATGCGGCCGCCCTCTGCCTCAGCCGGTTTTCCGCTCGAGCCGCAGATCAAGACCGAGGAGCTTTCGCTCGAGACCGGACGTCGGCCTGTCACGATGATGAGGCGTGACGGCCCGGGTATTTCGGTGCGCGGAGAGACCGGCCGCATGGAACAGCATCGCGAGCAGGCGCTGACCTCCGAAACAGCGATCGCGCTGCTCGGCGATGCCGGATATTTTCCCGAGATCGGCACCTTCCGGCGTGCCGTCGATACCTGGCGGTTCTATCATGGCTTCCGCACCGATCGCGGCTCGCCGCTGCGCGCTCCCTGCCTTGCCGTCACTGCGCCCATGCTGGATGAAGACGGCGCCAATATCGCCGCCGTCTTCGCTACGCTCGTGCATACGCGCGAAGATACCGTCGAGCTGGATCGGGTTCTTGCCGCAGCCCTCGGCGGCGCGCGGCTCGTCGCGCCTGAGCCGCAGGAAACGGCTGATTTCGGGCTCATGCTGCCGGAATTTCCCAATCGCGTTTTCCAGCCGCGCGAATTATCCGATGGTCAGATCCGCTTCCTCGGTCTCGCTGCCGCCTTGATGTCCTATCGACTACCGCCGCTGATCGCGCTCAACGAGCCCGAGGCGAGCCTGCACCCGGACATGCTGCCGCCGCTTGCCGATATGATTGCTCAAGCCGCGAAGACCAGCCAGATCTGGATCGTCACCCATTCCGAGGTGCTGGCGCAGGCCGTACGCGAGCGCTGCGGCGCAAAGCCGCGCCGCGTGATCCGCGAGGACGGCTCGACCTGGATCGATGGCATGCGGTTGACCGGCGTGATCGATGAGGACGACGAATAACAGGTTTGGAGTTTTCACCGGGCCTGCTCGATATCGAGGGAGAATCGGCAAGGGCAAATTTCGGTCGGGATTTTTAATAGTTAGATTTATTGAAATGGGATTGTTGAAATGAGCTCATTGGATAGGGCCGCAGTTTTGAGCGACTTGGCTGCCATGATTGCCAACCGGGAAATGGTGCGGCCGATTCGCGTCGCGATCGATGGCAGGACGGCTTCGGGCAAAACCACGCTGGCGAACGAACTGGCCGAGTGCCTCAGAGGCAGTGGACGAGAGATCATCCGAACCTCGATCGATGGCTTCCATCGGCCGAAGGTGGAGCGCTATGCGCGCGGGCGGCACTCTGCCGAGGGTTATTATTACGACGCGCGTGATCTTCCCGCCATCAATACGCTGCTTCTTAATCCTTTGGGGCCGGGCGGCGACGGGTGGTATCGCACCGCCTCCTTCGATCTGCACAACGACGTACCGATCGACCAGGCTCCGCAATTCGCGCCTGCCGATGCGATCCTCATCGTCGACGGCACCTTTCTGCAGCGGCCGGAGCTGCGGGAAGGCTGGGATCTCGCCATCTTCGTCGAAACCTCGGAACATGTTTCCGAGCACCGCGGCATTGCGCGTGACACGGCGCTTCTGGGTGGTACGGAGGCAACCCGGCAATTGTATGCCGATCGATATCGGCCGGCCTTTGCGCTTTATGAAAGCCTGGCTGCGCCGGCTCATTGTGCCGACGCGATTGTCAATAATGACGATTTTGAGCGGCCGGCTCTTCGGATTCGCGAGGGTGGGAGGCTTTTTGCGATGTCTCGAAAACTCCAACATTCATGATGCTTGGTAGCGGATGAGGTCTGCGTGGGCGCGCGTTAACGTCTTACGCGATATGCCATTCCCAAAGACCTTGGGGCTGTCTCTACGAAGCCAAACTTCTCGTAGAGTTTGTTCGCTGGAACGTCCGCTATCAGGCTGACATATGCAGACGTGGGCAGCTCTCGTGCAATGTATTTCATGATCGCTTCCATGATTGCTTTTCCGAGTCCAACTCCTTGGTGCTCGGGATGAACAGCGATATCCACGACCTGAAAAAAGCAACCACCATCACCGATCAATCGGCCCATTCCGATTGCCATGTCTTCGTATGTAATCACTACGGCATAGATCGTCCCAGCCAGCCCGATCCGCGCTGCATCTTCGGAAAACGCACTCAAGCCGGCGAGCGCGCGAAGACGCACATATTCTTCGACCGTTGGAAGTCGGGATACGGTGCAATATTCAGGGTGCTTCATATAGATATGTCGCTTTCAAGTTGAATCGGAACGTATTCGGGCCAACAAAGGAGCCTTGAGACCTGTGGTTGTCAACGGTCGCTTGATGCCTATCGTTCATTGGTGGGAAAGCGCCAACACCGGGCAAATATTTTTCTATTTATTCAGCTGCGTTCGATAGGCTTTGGAGGAAAATCCTCGGGGGCCTCATGAGTTTAGACGACTTCAAGACATATGCTTTGGCGGCGGCACCGATCATTCTGGTCAGCGCTCCGCTGACATATTGGCAATTAACGAGCAGGGAGTTCAATGCGGACCTAACCTGGCTGATGATAAAGTTGCTGTTCATAGATTTGGCAATGACAGCATTTGGCGGGTGCTATTGGGGCGACGCTTGCACCACCAGTAACTTCGTGAAGGGGCTCGCCGCCATGATAGGGATGGTTGGACTGTTTCTTTCTTTCCTGCTGGTGCCCGTGCTCGGCGGCGGACTTGTGGGACAGGGGTTGGGCTGGGCAATTTGGCGCCTGAGCAAACAAATGCGATCTTGATCTCCTAGAGGACGGCCATCCGACTGATGGCGATCGAGCTCTCGAATCGGCCGAGGTTATTATGTTCTTATCGATTTCTGACAGCGCAGCTGCTTCTGACGGTGGGTCGCTTGCCCTGTTTGTCGAGCGGCTTGACGGAAAAACGGAGACCTTCAGCATCAACCGCTCCATCGCTTCGCGTGGCACGTCCGACTACAACGTAATCACGTCAGATCTCCGATCGCTCTCGGCAAACGAATGCGCAGAAATCTCGAGACATTTGGAGGAGTTTGCCAGTGAGGCCTCGGTTCATCCAGTTGGTGAGTTCATCAAAGCCCTTAAAGCGCAGTCGTCAAAAATGTCGCGCGCATCCGTACCGGACGCCTCTGCAAGCTCCGCCGGCGACCATTGAAGTGCGCTTCGACTGATATCGGTATCGATGGTGTTGCCAAGCCTGGATACCAACTGCATCTGCAGGCTACCCGCATTTTGCGAGCGGCCAAGCACCACTCCCGGGTTTTCTTTTCCCCCCGTCCGGGGCATGGTCTGGCGCAATGAGCAAAGATTCTTCCGATCTGTTCGGTGCGCTTTTTGAAGCCGCGCCCGCGAAGCCTGTGATGAGCCGTACCGTGCCCGTTCTCGTGCCGATGCCGGCGCCGCGGGCCTATTCCTATGCCGTGCCCGAGGGCATGGCGGTGGAGCCTGGCTCCGTCGTGCAGGTGCCGCTCGGGCCAAGGCAGGTCATCGGCGTCGTCTGGGATGGCGAGGATGACGGTGGCGTCGATCCGAAGAAGCTTCGGCCGATCAGCCATGTTTTCGATTGCCCGCCGCTCGGCAAGCATATGCGCGATTTCATCGACTGGGTCGCGACTTACACGCTGTCGCCGCCGGGGCTAGTGGCGCGTATGGCGCTCCGGGCGCCCGCCGCTTTCGATCCCGAGCCGATGATCGAGGGATTGCGGTTCATCGGTGGCCAGCCGGAGCGGTTGACGCCTGCCCGTGCCAAGGTGATGGAAATTGCTGCTGATGGGCTGTCGTGGACCCGTCTCGGTCTGGCGCATGCGGCCGGCGTTTCCACCAGCGTCGTCGATGGGCTGATCTCGCAGGGCATTTTCGAGACCATCTTCTTGCCGCCGCCGCCGGTGGTCGCGAAGCCCGATCCGGAGTTTACCGCATCGCGGCTGCAGGGGCCGCAGAGGCAAGCGGCCGATGAGATCCTGGCGGACGTGCGCAAGGGCGAGTTCGCGGTCTCGCTGATCGACGGCGTCACCGGTTCGGGCAAGACCGAGGTCTATTTCGAGGCCATCGCCGAAACGCTGAGGCGCGGCAAGCAGGTGCTGATTCTTCTGCCGGAGATCGCACTGACGGCAAGCTTTCTCGAGCGCTTTCAGGATCGCTTCGGCGCCAAGCCGGCCGAGTGGCATTCCGATCTTGCGCCGAAGATGCGCGAGAAGGTCTGGCGTCAGGCCGTCACGGGCGAAGTGCGGGTGGTTGCCGGTGCGCGGTCCGCTCTCTTCCTGCCCTTCGAGGATCTCGGTCTCATCATCGTCGACGAAGAGCATGACCCCGCCTACAAGCAGGAAGACCGCGTCTATTATAATGCCCGCGACATGGCCGTCGTGCGCGGCCGCATCGGCGACTTTCCGGTCGTGCTGGTGTCGGCCACGCCTTCGGTCGAAAGTCAGGTCAACGGCCAGAGCGGGCGCTACACCACGATCCATTTGCCGACGCGTTACGGCGATGCGGCACTTCCCGACCTTCATCTGGTCGACATGCGCCGGCACGCGCCGGAGCGCGGCGGCTTCCTGTCGCCGGTGCTGCTGCGCGCGATCGGCAAGACGGTCGCCAAGGGCGAGCAGGCGCTGTTGTTTCTCAACAGGCGCGGCTATGCGCCGCTGACGCTCTGCCGTGTCTGCGGCCATCGTTTCCAGTGCCCGCAATGTTCGAGCTGGCTGGTGGAACATCGGTTCCGAAACCAGATTCAGTGCCATCAATGCGGCTATGCCGAGCGCACGCCGGAAGCCTGCCCCGAATGCGGCACGCTCGACCATCTCGTTGCCTGCGGGCCGGGCGTCGAGCGTATCGCCGAGGAGGTGGAGCGTCATTTCCCCGACGCGCGGACCATCATGCTTTCGTCCGATATCATGGGCGGCGTCAAGCGACTGAGACTGGAGCTCGATGCGATCGCCAAGGGCGAGGCCGATATCGTCATCGGCACGCAGCTCGTCGCCAAGGGTCATAATTTTCCATTGATGACGCTGGTCGGCATCGTCGATGCCGATCTCGGCCTGGCAAATGGCGATCCGCGTGCTGCCGAGCGAACCTTCCAGCTTCTGTCGCAGGTGACGGGGCGTGCCGGGCGCACCGGCTTGAAGAGCCACGGATTGCTGCAGACCTACCAGCCTCAGCATCCGGTCATGCAGGCGATCGTCTCCGGCGATGCCGGCGCTTTCTACGAGCGCGAGATCCTTGAGCGCGAAAGGGCCATATTGCCGCCCTTCGGCCGGCTTGCCTCGATCATCGTCTCGGCCGACAGCAGGCAGGATGCCGAGACGCATGCGCGCGGCATGCGCAACGCCGCGCCGCAGGTCTCCGGCATTTCGGTGCTTGGCCCGGCGGAAGCGCCGATCGCGCTCGTGCGCGGGCGCCATCGCTTCCGCCTGCTCGTGCACGGCCGGCGCAATTCCGATATGCAGGGCTTCTTACGGGCGATGCTGGCGCAATCGCCGAAGGAGCGCGGCTCCGTACAGGTGCAGCTCGACGTTGATCCGCAAAGCTTTCTGTGATTGGCGCGGCAGATATATTGACTGTGCCTTTCCCTGTCTGACCGGATCATGCCATAAGTCGCCGTCTCACTTACGTGATTTGCGCGCGGCTGATTTTTGAGGGTGACCGATGGAGCTTTATTTCCCGACCGAATTCGGCGAGCGGCTTGCCTATTGTTCTGCCGCAGTCACGGCGCTGATCGGCTTCTTCATGATGTTCGCGCCGGGTTATACCTATCGCATCCTCAAGCTTCAGGTGCGTGAAGGACGAACGGAAGCCTACGCCGAGGCCCGTTCGGCCGGCGGCTTCATGCTCGGCTTCGGACTGGTGGCGATCCTCCTGGCGCAGCCGATGATTTATCTTGCGCTTGGCGCTTCCTTCGGCGTCGCGGCGTTCGGCCGCATTCTCGCGCTCATGTCCGACCGCGGCAGTGTACTTTTTAGTCTTCTCCTTCTGGTTGTGCAGGCGATTCTTGCCGCGTTACCTTTCCTGTACGGACTGGGCTATATTTGAGCCGAAAACGGCTTCGGGGCGGCCTTGTTTGCCCGCGCTATCCCCATGCTTTTGAATTTTTGCCATCATAAATTCGCCCGAATAGCGTATTCGGCGAATACGCGTGTTGCGAGTCTCAATATCCTATGTTAGACGAACCCCGAATTTCGGATGAGGCGGGAGTGTACTCCTGCTGATTTCTGGGGGAAATCAAAACGAATTCAAGGGCATATGGCTTCCGTTACCCGGAAGCTGGGTTCTTGGGTTGAAATCAGGGAATTTTGTGCCCGTGGCAGACACATCCCAGCATGTTTCTGGCGTTGCAGAACGATATGCCTCGTCGCTTTTCGAGTTGGCCCTTGAAGAAGGTGCCGTGCCGGCAGTAACTGCCGATCTCGATCGCTTCCAAGTCATGCTCGACGAGAGCGAAGATCTGAAGCGTTTCGTCCTCAGCCCGGTCTTTTCGGCCGATGAGCAGGTCGGCGCGATTCAGGCGCTGGCAACGAAGGCAGGCTTCGGCGCCTATGTCACCAATTTTCTGAAGCTTGTGGCCAGCAACCGGCGTCTTTTTGCGCTGCCGGGCATGATCAAGGCTTTCCGTATCATCGCCGCACGTCATCGCGGCGAGATTTCCGCCGAGGTTATCTCGGCACATGCGCTTACCCAAGCGCAGGAAGATGAATTGAAGGCGGCGCTGAAGGGCGTCACCGGCAAGGACGTGGCAATTGCTGTCACGGTCGATCCTTCGATCCTGGGTGGTCTGATCGTCAAGGTCGGTTCCCGTCAGATCGATACGTCCCTTCGCACCAAACTCTCCACCCTTAAGCTTGCATTGAAAGAGGTCGGCTGATGGATATCCGCGCCGCGGAAATTTCCGCAATTCTGAAAGATCAGATCAAAAACTTCGGCAAGGAAGCTGAAGTCTCCGAAGTCGGCCAGGTTCTCTCCGTCGGTGACGGTATCGCCCGCGTCTACGGTCTGGATAACGTCCAGGCCGGCGAAATGGTCGAATTCCCCGGCGGCATTCGCGGTATGGCCCTGAACCTCGAAGCCGACAACGTCGGTGTGGTTATTTTCGGCTCCGACCGCGACATCAAGGAAGGCGACACCGTCAAGCGTACCGGCGCGATCGTCGACGTTCCGGTTGGTCCGGAACTGCTCGGCCGCGTTGTCGACGCACTTGGCAACCCGATCGACGGCAAGGGCCCGATCAACGCGACCCGCCGTTCGCGCGTCGACGTCAAAGCTCCGGGCATCATTCCGCGTAAGTCGGTTCATGAGCCGATGTCGACCGGCCTCAAGGCCATCGATGCTCTGATCCCGGTTGGTCGTGGCCAGCGCGAGCTCGTCATCGGCGACCGCCAGACCGGCAAGACCGCCATCATTCTCGACACGATCCTGAACCAGAAGGCCATCCACGATGCCGGCCCGGACAGCGAAAAGCTGTACTGCGTCTACGTCGCTGTCGGCCAGAAGCGTTCGACCGTTGCTCAGTTCGTCAAGGTGCTCGAAGAGCGCGGCGCGCTGAAGTACTCGATCATCATTGCTGCGACGGCCTCCGATCCGGCTCCGATGCAGTTCCTGGCTCCGTTCGCCGGTTGCGCCATGGGCGAATACTTCCGCGACAACGCCATGCACGCCCTGATCGGCTATGACGACCTTTCCAAGCAGGCCGTTGCTTACCGCCAGATGTCGCTGCTGCTGCGCCGCCCGCCGGGCCGCGAAGCTTACCCGGGCGACGTTTTCTACCTGCACTCGCGTCTCCTCGAGCGCGCCGCAAAGATGAACGATGAAAAGGGCGCTGGTTCGCTCACCGCTCTCCCGGTCATCGAAACGCAGGGCAACGACGTTTCGGCCTTCATTCCGACCAACGTGATCTCGATCACCGACGGCCAGATCTTCCTCGAAACCGACCTGTTCTACCAGGGCATCCGTCCGGCCGTTAACGTCGGTCTGTCGGTTTCGCGCGTCGGTTCGTCCGCTCAGATCAAGGCGATGAAGCAGGTTGCCGGCTCGATCAAGGGTGAACTCGCCCAGTATCGCGAAATGGCCGCCTTCGCCCAGTTCGGTTCCGACCTCGATGCCGCAACCCAGCGCCTGCTGAACCGCGGTTCGCGCCTGACGGAACTCCTGAAGCAGCCGCAGTTCTCGCCGCTGAAGACGGAAGAGCAGGTTGCAGTGATCTTCGCCGGCGTCAACGGCTACCTCGACAAGCTGCCTGTTGCGCAGGTCGGCAAGTTCGAACAGGGCCTGCTGTCTTACCTTCGCTCGGAAGGCAAGGATATCCTCGACACCATCCGCACCGAAAAGGCCATCAGCGACGCAACGAAGGGCAAGCTCACCGCTGCTCTCGACAGCTTCGTCAAGTCTTTCACGTAATCGGGCCCAAGCTCTAGGACGGACCAAGGATGCCTTCACTAAAGGATCTGAAAAACCGGATCGCCTCCGTCAAGGCGACGCAGAAGATCACCAAGGCGATGAAAATGGTCGCCGCGGCGAAGCTTCGGCGTGCCCAGGAGGCGGCCGAGGCCGCCCGGCCTTACTCGCAGCGCATGGCCGCTGTTCTGGCCAACATTTCGGCAGCCGTCAGCGATGCTGATGGCGCGCCGCTGCTGATGACCGGAACCGGCAAGAGCGATGTGCACCTGCTCGTCGTCTGCACGGCCGAACGCGGCCTTTGCGGCGGCTTCAACTCGCAGATCTCTCGTTTCGCTCGTGACCATGCCCGCAAGCTTCTGGCCGAAGGCAAGACGGTAAAGATCTTTACCGTCGGCAAGAAGGGCTATGACGTGCTGCGTCGCGAATACGCATCGCTGATCGTCGAGCGCAAGGAACTGCGCGACGTCAAGCGCATCGGCTTCGACAATGCCGACGCCATCGGCAAGCGCGTCATCGAGATGTTCGAAGCCGGCGAATTCGACGTCTGCACGCTGTTCTACTCCGAATTCAAGTCGGTGATCAGCCAGGTGCCGACGGCACAGCAGCTCATCCCGGCTTCGGCTCCGGCCGCCGTTGAGGAAGATGCAGCCCACAAGGGCGCCGTCTACGAATACGAGCCGGATGCGGCTGCCATTCTCGCGGACCTGATCCCGCGCAACATCTCCGTCCAGATCTTCCGCGCGTTGCTCGAAAACGTCGCCGGCGAGATGGGCGCCAAGATGAGCGCCATGGACAATGCGACGCGCAACGCTGGTGAGATGATCAACAAACTGACGCTGAACTACAACCGTCAGCGCCAGGCTCAGATCACCAAGGAATTGATTGAAATCATTTCGGGCGCGGAAGCGCTCTGAGGTTAGGAAAAGAGGGTAAGAATATGGCTGACGCAGCTACCCCCGCAGGTTCTGTCGGTAAGGTTACGCAGGTTATCGGCGCCGTTGTGGACGTTGCTTTCGAAGGCGAACTCCCGGCGATCCTGAATGCGCTTGAAACCGACAACAACGGCAATCGTCTGGTTCTCGAAGTCGCACAGCACCTCGGCGAAAATTCCGTACGCACGATCGCCATGGACTCGACCGAAGGTCTGGTTCGTGGACAGCGTGTCAACGACACCGGTGCACCGATCTCGGTTCCGGTTGGACATGAGACGCTCGGCCGCATCATGAACGTCATCGGCGAGCCGGTGGACGAAGCCGGTCCGATCAACACCGCCAAAAAGCGCGCCATCCACCAGGATGCTCCGTCCTACGTCGAGCAGTCCACGGAAGCGCAGATCCTCGTCACCGGCATCAAGGTCGTCGACCTCCTTGCTCCCTACGCAAAGGGCGGCAAGATCGGCCTGTTCGGCGGCGCCGGCGTTGGCAAGACCGTTCTCATCATGGAACTGATCAACAACGTCGCCAAGGCGCACGGTGGTTACTCGGTATTCGCAGGCGTGGGTGAACGTACCCGCGAAGGCAATGACCTTTACCACGAAATGATCGAATCGGGCGTCAACAAGCACGGCGGCGGTGAAGGCTCCAAGGCTGCGCTGGTTTACGGCCAGATGAACGAACCGCCGGGCGCCCGCGCTCGCGTCGCTCTGACCGGTCTGACCGTCGCTGAAAACTTCCGCGATGAAGGCCAGGACGTTCTGTTCTTCGTCGACAACATCTTCCGCTTCACGCAGGCTGGTTCGGAAGTGTCGGCTCTGCTCGGCCGTATTCCTTCGGCCGTGGGCTATCAGCCGACGCTCGCCACGGACATGGGCCAGATGCAGGAACGCATCACCACGACGACGACCGGCTCGATCACCTCGGTTCAGGCCATTTACGTTCCGGCCGACGACTTGACCGACCCGGCACCGGCAACCTCGTTCGCCCACTTGGACGCAACGACGGTTCTGTCGCGCTCGATCGCTGAAAAGGGTATCTACCCGGCCGTCGACCCGCTCGACTCCACCTCGCGCATGCTCGACCCGATGGTCGTCGGCGAAGAGCACTACGAAGTTGCTCGTAAGGTTCAGTCGACGCTGCAGCGCTACAAGTCCCTGCAGGACATCATCGCCATCCTGGGCATGGACGAACTGTCGGAAGACGACAAGCTCTCCGTCGCCCGCGCCCGCAAGATCGAACGCTTCCTGTCGCAGCCGTTCTTCGTCGCTGAAATCTTCACCGGCTCGCCGGGCAAGCTCGTTGCGCTCGAAGACACGATCAAGGGCTTCAAGGGCCTCGTCAACGGCGAATACGACCACCTGCCGGAAGCTGCCTTCTACATGGTTGGCTCGATCGACGAAGCGATCGAAAAGGCCAAGAAGCTGGCTGCCTAATCAGGCCAATCCATCGGCGCGCGGCATTGCCCGCGCGCCCTTGCCTTGCGAATAAGACAATCGAGAAGTGACGGGCCATGGCTGACAATTTCAATTTCGAACTGGTTTCTCCGGAGCGCCTGCTGTTGTCGGAACAGGTCATCGATGTCGTCATCCCCGCGACCGAGGGCGAGATGACCGTCATGGCTCATCATGCTCCGACTATGACCACGATCAAGCCAGGCGTCGTCAAGGTGCATTCGGCTTCTGGCAAGAAGCAGGACTACGTCGTTTTCGGCGGTTTCGCCGACATCCTGCCGACCGGCTGCACGCTGCTTGCCGAATCCGCCGTTCCGGTGGAAGACATGAGCCGCGACGAACTTGAGCGCCGCATCAATGCCGCCAAGGCCGAACTCGAAGATGCCGAGCATCACGAGCACAAGTCGCGCCTTGAGCATTTCATCATGGAACTCTCGCATCTGCGCGGCTCGATCCCGCAGGATTGATGCGAACCTGACGCGGTAAATGAGATGAAAGCGGTCCTACGGGCCGCTTTTTTTGTTTCTTGACTGTCTTTGCCGAGATGTCACGCTCCCATCATGACTGCTGAGCTTTATTGATCAGAAGCCCTAAATTGCCAGAAGGATTAGGAATGTCGGGCACAATATCGTCGGTTGTGAACGGGATACCGTCAGGACCGACGCTGCGAAGATAGTAGTGATCGGTGCCTACGCGCTGATAGTAGAAGAAATTTTGACTTGGTAGCGCGCTGAACTGGAAGGGGTCAGCCACGAAAATTACATTGTTCTTTCCTGCCGCTTTTTGCAGCTCCTCCAAAGAACCCGGATAGGATCCATGCTGCAGTCGGTATAACTCTATCGCCGGAACCAAGGTATTGAGTGTCTGTGATGCGAGCCCCCTCTTCAGATCATCGGCGATGCCGCCGCGTTCGACGAACCCCTTATAATAGAGACCACCATAAAGGATGACGGTAACGAGTATCCCGAACGTTCCGAGTATCGCTAATAGCCGGCCCCCTTTTTTCCTGGTCAGCAATCCCCAAAGAATAGCTATGATCCCAAAGGGAACGCCAAGGAGGGGAAAGAATGAAAATCCCGCAATGACATATGGTGCAGCGCCGAGCCGCTGCTGATTGTCTGTCATGGAAAATGCCTCGCGCCAGGGCAGCAATAACGACGCCCGGCTCTTCTTGCAAACCTGCTGGGGACAAGGTTCTGCTTGTTGCGCCAGGAGTAAAGCCCAACGTGAATTGTATGAGCGTGAATTAGATCGCTTGCAATATACCTAAGAAATAAATGAACGGCATTTTGATGTAGACGAGACAGTTGCGAACGGTTTTCGCACGATTGATTCTTGGGAAAATTTCAAATGGAGGCCTAGCGATTTTCAGCCAGCAGGAACCGGTGCAGCTGCAACGCTTCCGGAGAAAGCGAGCGGAAGCGCGGCGCACCAAGATAATATCCAAAGCCGCTTTCCACTCTGTCGTTGCCGACGGTAACAAGCGCGCCGGATTGCAGATATTCCTCGATGAGACCCAGGCTGCCGAGCGCTATGCCTTCCCCTCTGAGCGCGGCCTCGATTGCCATGATATAGGTCGAGAAAGAAAGACGCGGCCTCGTCGGCTTGCCTTTCAAGGGGTCGCCGATGCGACCGAACCATTGGCGGAAGCTGATCCAGTGGGCGTTGGCGCGCTCGTAGTCGATGAGATCAAGCGCGGCTATGTCCATCGCCGTCAAGGCCTGTGGGTCGAGGCCGCGAACCGCCAGATAGTCCGGCGAGGCGATTGGCACCAGCACCTCCTTCATCAGCGGCGTCAGGTTCCAGCGCGGGTGTTCGCCGGTGGAATAGATGATGATGAGGTCGTTGTTTTCCGATGCCAGTTCGGAATGGACGTCCGTTGTCAGGAGACGCACTGAAATGCCGGGATTCTCCTTGCCGAAGTCCCTGAGCCGCTGTCCGAGCCAGAGATGCGAAATCGAACCGCTTGCCGCAATCGAAATGATTTCACCCGTGCCGCCGCGAAAGGGCTCCAGGCTTTCTTCCAGATATTCCAGAGTGGCGCGCACGCGCTGGAACAGCCGCTCGCCATCGGCCGTCAGCGCCAGATTTCGGCCGCGCCGGGTAAAGAGAGTTGCACCGAGGTGGTCTTCCAGCCCCTTGATGCGGCGGCTGACGGCGGCTTGGGTGATGTTCAGCTCGCGACCGGCGCGGGAAAAGTTCATGGCGCGCGCAGCCGCATCGAAGACGCGGAAGGCTTCCAGCGGTATTTTCTCTAACATCGGTTCTCCATAACTTCAGATCATCAATATTCCCGATAATTGCCCGGATTTGAAGATCTGAAATTGTGATGCAGGATCACAGCATCATTTTCAGCCGCTTTCCAAGGGGATCCCTCGTGTCCTTCTCCATATCAGCCATTTCAGACATTCGTTTCGGTGAGGGTACACTCTCCGGCCTTCCCGCTGCGGTCCAATCTTTCGATGGCGTCCACACCGTTCTGCTCGTGATCGACGCCTTCCTGGCGCAGTCCGGTCTCGCGGCCAAGATCAGCACCGAGCTTGGCGAAACGGGCGTGAAGACGCAGGTTTTTTCCGATTTTGCCGGCGAGCCGAAGCTTGCGCATCTGCTTGCGGCAATAGAGGCCGGCAAGGGCGCGGACATGGTGATCGGCGTCGGCGGCGGTTCGGCGCTCGACATTGGCAAGATTGTCGCCTGCTGCATCGCCTCGGGTGAGGACCCGATGCACTATGCGCTGGCGGCTAATCCACTGCCGAAAAACCCACTGAAGAAGATCATGATCCCGACGACCGCCGGCACCGGTTCGGAGACATCGGCAACGAATATCTTTGCCGGACCCGAAGGCAAGAAGCTCTGGATCTGGGGACCGGAAACGAAGGCCGATCTCGTCATTCTCGATCCGGCGCTGACGAAGACTCTGCCTGCCAATCTGACGGCATGGTGCGGGCTCGATGCCTTCATCCATGCCTTCGAGGCAGCCACGAACCGCAACACCCACCGTGGCGCCCAATTCTACGCGCATCAGGCGTTGCGGCTGATCACCGGCGCGCTGGAGACGGCCGTAAAGCATCCTGATGACATGGTAGCGCGCGGCGACGTTTTGCTCGGTTCCTGCTTTGCGGGCATTGCCATCGACAATTGCGGCACGGCGATCGCGCACAATGTCAGCCATGCGCTGGCAGGGCTTGGCCCCGTTCATCATGGTCTTGCGACTGCGCTCGGTTTCGAAGCGACGCTTGCCTGGCTTGTCGAAGCGGATACGGCAGACCTCAATGCGGCCGCAAAGGCATGCGGCGTCGGGAGTGCTGCTGAACTTCCTGCGTTCGTCTCCGGCTGGATGGATCGCTGCGGTATCACACGATCGCTTCCGGCTGCCTTCAAGCCCTTCGATGACACCGACCTTGCCCGCGAAATGCGGGCGCCGGAAAACCAGCCCATGCGGCGTTCGACGATCCGCGACGTCACGGATGCCGATATCGACCGCTTTGCCGCCGCCATCATGGCGCTGCCGAAAGGAATCTGAGATGACGAAGAACTATACGCGCGAATATTGGGAAAGCGTTCTCTCCGGCCTGAAGCCCGAGGGCCGCCACTTCATCGATGGTACCCATCGTGCCGCTGCCTCTGGCGAGACCTTCACCCGCATCCGGCCGATGGACGGCAAGCCCGGTGCCGAGCTTGCGCGCGGCAATGCCGCTGATGTCGATGCCGCCGTCGCTTCCGCCCGCGCCGCCTTCGAAAGCGGTGTCTGGCGCAAGAAGGAGCCGCTGGAAAAGAAGAAGATCATGCTGAAATGGGCCGAACTCATCCGCGCCCATGGCGACGAGTTGGCCATGCTGGAGACGATCGATGTCGGCAAGCCGGTCATGGCGTCGCTTGGCGTCGATGTGCGTCTCTGCGCCGAAGGCATCCAGTTCTACGGTGAGATGATCGACAAGATCTATGACGAGATCGCGCCGACCGGCCCGAATGCGCGCGCATTGGTTCGTAAAGTGCCGCTCGGGGTCATCGGGGCGATCACGCCCTGGAACTATCCGATGATCATCGATGCCTGGAAGCTGGGGCCGGCAATCGCTGCCGGCAATTCCGTGGTGCTGAAGCCGGCTGAACAGTCCTCGCTTTCGGCGATTCGTCTTGCCGAACTCGCGATCGAAGCCGGTCTGCCGGCAGGTGTTTTCAATGTCGTCACCGGATATGGCGAAGAGACCGGCAAGCCGCTGGCGCTGCATATGGATGTCGACATGATCGCCTTTACCGGCTCGACCGAAGTCGGCAAGCTGATCATGGGTTATGCGGCACAATCGAACGTCAAGCGCGTGGCGCTGGAGCTTGGCGGCAAGTCGCCGCTGGTCGTTTTCGAAGATGCCGATCTCGATGCCGCCGCCGTCGCGGCTGCCTGGGGTTGCTTCTACAATTCCGGCGAGACCTGCCATGCTTCGACACGCCTGATCGTACAGCGCTCGGTGCAGGAGAAGTTGATCGAAAAGATCGAGGCGGTGACCCGCTCCGATATCGCGCTCAAGCATCCGCTAGACCCCTCGGCGCAGATCGGCGCGCTGATCGAGGAAGAGCATATGAACAAGGTGCTGGCGATGATCGCGGCCGGCGAGAAGGAAGGCGCCCGCCGCGCCTTCGGCGCTGAGCGTGTGCTCAGCGAAACCGGCGGCTACTATGTTTCGCCGGGTGTCTTCGTCGACATGACCAACGACATGAGCCTGGCGCGCCAGGAAATCTTCGGGCCGGTACTCGCCGCCATTCCCTTCGATACCGAGGAGGAAGCGCTCAGGATCGCCAACGATACGATCTACGGGCTTGCCGGCGCAGTGTTCACCAAGGACATGGATCGCGCTCACCGCTTTTCCGAAGAGATCCATGCGGGTACGGTGTGGATCAACACTTACGACATGTCGAACTTCGCGACGCCCTTCGGCGGCTTCAAGCAATCCGGTTTCGGCCGCGACCGCTCGGTGCATGCGATCGATAAATATTGCGACTACAAGACGATCTGGCAGCAGTTCGGCTGATAGATAGAAATCGGCTTGATCCTGTCTGGAGGATCAAGCTTCGGGAGAGGGGAGCCACCATGAGCAAGATCGTTTCCATCGAAATCACCCATCATCGCCTGCCGCTCGATCCGGCGTTCAAGGCGAGCTGGGATGGGCGTCCGCGCAAGCATTTCGATGCGACCATCGTCCGCGTCAGGGATGATGAGGGCCGCGAAGGCATCGGCTCCGGCGACCTCATGAAGGGGTTCGAGGGGCACGAGGATCTGTTCATCGGGCAGGATCCCCGGCACGTCGAACGGCATTATGAAGTTCTCTCGCACATCAACTTCCATTACGGCCGCTGCTGGCCGATGGATCTGGCGCTGTGGGATCTCTCCGGCAAGATTACCGGCGAGCCGGTCTGGCGGATGCTCGGCGGTCGCGCCAGCCGCGTGCGGCTCTATGCTTCTTCCGGTGTGCTGCGCGAACCTTCCGCCATGGCCGATCAGGCCGAGCGTTATATCGACGAAGGCTTTCCGGCCATGAAGGTGCGCTTCTCCTCGTCTTCGGGCGGCCGTGGCGGCTGGCGTGAGGACGTCAAGGCCTTGGAGGCGATCCGCGCCCGTGTCGGCGACCGACTGGAACTCATGGTCGACTGCAATCAGGGTTGGCGCATGCCGTGGGATACGACCTTGCCCTGGACTTTCAAGGATGCACTGGCTGTCGCCAAGGAGCTGGAACGGCTCGGCGTCTATTGGATGGAAGAACCGCTTTATCGCTCGGACCGCAAGGGCATGAAAGAATTGAAGCAGGCGACGTCGGTGCGCATCGTCGGCGGCGAGATGACGCGCGAACTCTACGAGTTTCGCGACATCATCGAGGAGCGTGCCTTCGATGTCATCCAGCCCGATGTCGCGCTCGTCGGCGGCATCACCGGTTGCCGGCGGCTCGCCTATCAGGCGCGCGAGGCTGGCGTGCAGTTCACGCCGCACTCCTGGACGAACGGCATCGGAGTACTGGCCAATGCGCATCTGACTGCTGGCGTTGCCGACGCCGCGTGGCTCGAATATCCCTATGACAATCCGGAATGGAGCGAGGCCCGCCGTGACTACCCGATGGCTTCGCCGCTCAAGCATGAGGCCGGCTGGCTGGATCTTGGCGATGCGCCGGGACTCGGCGTCGTTCTTGATGAGGAGCGTCTGAAGACGACGCGGATTTAAATTCTCCGCTTTTGCGGATGATATTTTCCACCGACCCGTCATGCGATGGCGGGTCGTGTCATTCTATCTTCCCGGGCGCGAGCCCATCGCATGACGGGGCTTTCAAGCAGCACATAGCTCAGTGTGCCGATGGCGAAGATGATGGCGGTCGCGACAAGGCTTGAGGTGATCCAGCCGCCAAGCACGTCATCCGAGCCGGTGCCGAAGGTCCAGGGCAAGAGCTTTTGCATCAATGTCAGAACGATGTCCTGCCAGATGTAGACGCCGAAGGAGACGGTGGCGATATAACGGCTGAGCCTATTGTCCAGCAGCCTTGCCAACATCCGGGACTGCGGAAGCGTGCAGAGGGTGGCGGCGACAGCCAGAGGCAATAGCGGGAATTGATAGGGAATTCCAAGCCACGCATAGCCTTCTCCCGGTCCGCCGATGGATTGCGGCAACTGCCATGCTCCGATGAGGATCGCGAGCGCTCCGACGATGTCGTAGATCACCGAACGGCGCGCGGGAACTATGGTCTGGACTCCGGCGGCCAAAACGCCGATCGCAAAGATCGCGAAGAAGCCGATGGGGTTATAGCGCGGCATCCATTCCTTGGCGCCGCCCTGGAAACTATATTGCCATCCTCGCCCGACGCTATCAGTCGGAAGATAAGTCACCACAAGCCAATGCCCGACCAACGTCGCTCCGATAATGCCAATCCAGAGCAGGCGGCTGACGAAAACGGAGCGCGATCTCAGCTTTGGACGAAACAGCAACATGAAGCCGAACGGCATCAGGACATAGCAGGTCGTCTCGAAGGGGATCGACCATAGAGGGCCGTCTCCCTGCACCGGGAAGAAGGTGCGCCAGTGCCATTGGCTCATCAGAAAGAAGCCAGCGATGTATCGGCCGACAAGTTCCATATCGAGTGGAAAGCCATAGACCGTGAAGCTGATCATAAAACCAACCGTTAGGGCGAGCCAGAAGCCCGGCAGGATGCGTGCGGCGCGGCGCATGGCGTACAGCCTCAGCGACGGCAAAGGCTGGCCCTTGTCCAGCGCCAGCCAGAAAGGGCGTGAGAGCAGGAAGCCGCTCAGAACGAAGAAGACGGAGACGCCGTGATTGCCGAAGCGTGCGATTGTGAAGGTCATGTCCAGATTCGGAGGGAGTTTGTAGAAATTCATGCGAAGCACGAGATGATGCACAAGCACCATCAGACATGCGACGGCCCGCATGAAGTCTGCTCCTCCCAGGCGTTTTCCGTTCTCCATGCCCGTATCCGCCGAAACTCCCTCTCCATTGCGTTAGGTCATCGTGTCGGTTTCGGCAAGACCGTTCATTGACAGCATGACGCCCGGGCTTTTGGTGTCAGGCCCGGGCGTCGAACCGATCTCTCGCACCTGCCAGAAACGAGAGCCGGATTCCCATGTTTCGGAATTGTTTAAGCCGCGGCGGAGCGGTAGGGGCGCATTTCACGGGCCGGCTTGAGCGCGTTGCTCCACCAGTTCAGCCGCGCGATCATGAGAACGAGGGATTTTCTGGCTTCGAGCGGATTCTCCAGCGTGCCGTCCTCGGCAAATCTGCCCCATGGATTGGCGAAGCTCACGGTGTCGCGCACGGTGACGGTATGCAGCTCGGCGAGGACGACCCGCAATTGCTCCACGGCACGCAGGCCGCCGGAAATGCCGCCATAGGAAACGAAGGCGACAGGCTTGCCGTGCCAGGGTTCGTAAACGAGATCAAGCACGAATTTGAGCGAGGCTGTGAAGCTGTGATTGTATTCCGGCGTGACGATGATGAAGGCGTCGGCGGCGGCCAATCGAGCGGAAAGGGCCGCTACGCCGTCGTGCTCGCGATCATGCTGGAACGGCAAATCGAATTCGAGCGGATCGATCACATCGATTTCGAGAAGGGGATAATGCACCAGCTCCCGGGCTACCCAATTGACCACCCGGTCACATAAGCGGCCCGGACGAGTGCTGCCGTAGACGATAGCCAGCCGGGTTGAATCTTTCATGTTTTGCTCCTGCTTTACGCGGTTTGGAGCAGCGTTTATAAAACCTCAACCATAGTTGAGGTCAATAGCACAAATGGGGAAAATCGAGCCTGGTCAAGTTTCCAAGCTTCTGACGGTCGGTGAGGTGGCGGCCCGAAGCGGCGTGGCGGTTTCGGCGCTGCATTTCTATGAAGCGCGCGGGTTGATCGAAAGCCAGCGCAGCCGGGGCAATCAGCGGCGCTATGCGCGCGAGGTGTTGCGTCGGGTCGCGATCATCAAGGTCGCCCAACGGGTCGGCATTCCACTCGCCGAAGTTCAGGAGGCGCTGCAATCGCTACCGCAGGGGCGCACGCCGAATGCAGCGGATTGGAAGGTGTTGTCGGCACGCTGGAAAGATGATCTCGATGCCCGTATCAGCCGGCTGCAGGGGCTGCGCGATCAACTCGACGGCTGTATCGGCTGCGGTTGCCTCTCGATGGAGAATTGTCCGCTCAGAAATCCCTGGGATCAGCTTTCCGAGGAAGGAGCAGGCCCGCGCCTGCTCGATCCTGACGATTGAAGCGAAGGCATGGCACGGCTTAATGCCTGACGGATGTGCTTAGCCGCCTATCTTATTGTCGCTTCGCGACTCCGGGCGGAAAAACGTTGCGCCCCATCCTGTAATTGGGTCATGTGTGGATGCGGCTTTCGGCCATATAGTCTTCGAGTGCGGCCGCCTCATCTTTCGACAGATAGAGGCCTTTCTTGGAGCGGCGCCAGAGAATGTCGGCTGCGGTATAGGCCCATTCATGTTCCATCAGGTAGCGCACCTCCGCCTCGTAGAGGTCGCTTCCGAAGCATCGGCCGAGATCGGCAATTGTTTTGGCGTTGCCAAGGATCATCGCCGCGCGCGTTCCATAGCGGCGAACGAGGCGATGGGCATGATGATCGGCTAGGAAAGGATGGCGCGATTTGAGTTTCGAAACCTCGGCCTCGTAACCGCGGGCTGGGAAATCGCCGCCCGGCAGCGAGCTCTTGGCCGTCCAGGGCGTACCCTTGAGGCCGATGGCCTCGCCGATCTTCTCCAGTGCATGTTCGCCCAGGCGGCGATAGGTGGTGAGCTTGCCACCGAAGACGTTCAGCAGCGGTGCTTGCCCTTCCGCGCCTTCGACCTTCAGCACATAATCGCGCGTTGCTTCCTGCGCTTTCGAGGCGCCATCGTCATAAAGCGGGCGCACGGCTGAGTAGGTCCAGACGATATCTTCGGGGCGAACAGGCTCCTTGAAATACTCGCTGGCGGCGTTGCACAGATAGGTGGTTTCCTCCTCGCTGATCTTCACATCCTTAGGATCGTCCTTGTAGTCGCGATCCGTGGTGCCGATCAGGGTGAAATCCTGTTCATAGGGAATAGCGAAGATGATGCGGTTGTCCGGGTTCTGGAAGAAGTAAGCGCGAGGACCCTCGAACTTCTTGCGAACTATGATGTGGCTACCCTGGACGAGGCGGACATTGTGCACCTGATTCTTGCCGAAGGCGTCGGAGAGAACGTGGTCGACCCACGGGCCTGCGGCATTGACCAGCATGCGTGATTGGAACTGCCGTTTCCGGCCGGTGATCGTATTTTCCGTTTCGATCGTCCAGATAGCGCACTCGCGGCGGGCGGAGATCACCTTCGTCCTCGGCATGATCGTTGCGCCGCGGTCGGCTGCGTCGCGGGCGTTCAGTACCACCATGCGGGCGTCGTCGACCCAGCCATCCGAATATTCGAAGGCTTTGGTGAAAAGCGCCTTCAGCGGCTTTCCCGCCGGATCGGTTTTCATGTCGAGCGTCGCGGTTGGCGGCAGCAGCTTGCGTCCGCCAAGGTGATCGTAGAGGAAGAGGCCGAGGCGGATCAGCCAGGCCGGCCGAATGCCGCCCTTGTGATAAGGCAGCACAAAGCGCATCGGCCAGATGATGTGCGGCGCCATCGCCCACAGCACCTCGCGCTCCATCAGGGATTCGCGAACGAGCCGGAATTCGTAGTGTTCGAGATAGCGCAGACCGCCATGAATGAGCTTGGTGGCCCCAGAGGATGTGCCGGAGGCGAAATCGTTCATTTCGGCAAGGGCGACCTTGTAGCCGCGCCCGGTGGCGTCACGGGCAATGCCGCATCCATTGATGCCGCCGCCGATAACGAAAATATCGTAGACCTGTTCGCTCACCCGCCGCTCCGCAAAGGCACGCAATCTCGTGAAGATGGAAATTCGAAAGTCAATCCATCTAAAATGAAATAAATACGAATGTCAAACGAAGGTTTTTTGACGGAAAGCGCGCTGATCAGCTTGGCCGGCGGGCGGTCTCCACCAGGCGCACATTATGCTCGGCGGCGATGGCGCGCACCGATTCGATGCTGCATTCGTCGGTCACGAACGTATGAACCTGCGACAGATGGCCGATCCGCACCGGCGCGGTACGCTCGAACTTGGTGCTGTCGGCTACGAGGATCACATGCCGTGCGTTGGCGATAATGGCTTGTGCGACTTTCACTTCGCGAAAATCGAAATCGAGAAGCGCACCGTCGGTATCGATGGCGGATGCGCCGATGACGGCATAGTCGACCTTGAACTGCCGGATGAAATCGACCGCCGCTTCTCCGACGATGCCGCCATCGGAGCCGCGCACAACGCCGCCGGCAATGACGACCTCGATGGATGGAAATATGCGCAACTTGTTGGCGACATTGATATTATTGGTGATGACCATCAATTCGTGATGCCCGAGCAGTGCTTCGCCGACGGCCTCTGTCGTCGTGCCAATATTTATGAAAAGCGAGCTGTTGCTGGGGATAAGGCTGGCTGCCGCGCGGCCGATCGCCTGCTTCTCCGATGCGGCGATGGAGCGGCGCGCCTCGTATTTCACATTCTCGGTTCCGCCGGGAAAGATGGCGCCGCCGTGGACGCGCGACAGCACGCGGCCGTCGCAGAGGTCGTTCAGATCCTTGCGGATGGTCTGCGGCGTCACTGAAAAGCGCGAGGCCAGCTCCTCAACCAGTACGCGCCCTTCGGCCTTGGCAATCTCGAGAATCTCAGTCTGGCGCCCGGACAGGAACATGGGGCTTGCTCCCTTTCTTTCGTTTTTTCGCCATCATATGGTAAAGTGAAAATTCCGCAATTACCGACACGCGAATTGCGCGTTTGGGGAGGTCGTCGTGTTTCATCCGAAGCTTTTCGAAAGTCGCAATGTCGTCATCACCGGCGCTGGCCGCGGCATAGGGCTGGAAGTGGCGCGGCAGTTTCTTGATTGCGGCGCCCATGTCCTCGTCCATATCGGCCGCGATGCGGATCGCGAACTGCCGGATTTCCTGCTGGAGGCCGAGGCCGACCGTCGTGCTTTTCTCATCGCCGGCGATTTCGCTTCCGGTCATGGCGTTCAGGATTTCATAGCCGCTGCCGGCGAGCGCTTCGATCGCGTCGATGTTCTCGTCAATAACGCCGGCACCATGGTCGGTCGCTTTCCGGCGGGCGAGCTGACGGACGAGCAATACGAGAAGATCGTTCATCTCAACCAGACATCCGTCATGGAGGTGACCCGGGGCGTGTTGCCGCTGCTGCGGGCAGCAGGGCAGGCCGCAATCATCAATACGGTATCGATTTCCGCGCTGACCGGCGGCAGTCCCGGCTCTGCCATCTATTCGGCATCGAAAGCCTTCGTCGCCACCTATTCGAAGGCGCTGGCTCGTGAACTGGCGCCTGACGGCATCCGCGTGAACTGCGTATCGCCGGGCACGATCTCGACCGATTTCCACGAGCGTTATTCGTCGAGGGAGAAGCTGGAACAGACGCGCAAATCCATTCCGCTTCAGCGGCTTGGAACGCCTGCTGATTGCGCCCCCGCCTATCTTTTCCTCGCTGCGCCAACGCTTTCCGGTTACATCACCGGGCAGGTGCTCGAGATCAATGGCGGCCAGCTTATCTGCTGAAAACTTGGACCTTTTTTGGTTTTCATGTCATTTTTAAATCAACTTGCGGTTTGATGATATTATAAGCATGCCTCTATGTGAGTTCTCACTAGAGGCAGTGAAATGTCGTCGTCTCCACTGCAAGGCGGTGCCGTAGAGCATAACGTCGAGGAAATGACAGAGAAGGCGCGCAAGGCCAGCGCCTTGCTGAAGGCGCTTTCGCATGAAACCCGGCTGGCGATCCTGTTCATGCTGGCAAAACGTGAAAAGACCGTGATGGAGCTTGAGGCGATACTCGATCTGCCACAGGCGGTGGTTTCGCAGCATCTCGCACGCCTGCGCTTGGATAAGCTGGTGGATACGCGTCGCGAGGGGCGGCTCATCCATTATGCCGTTTCGCGTTCGGAAATCTGCGCCGTTGTCGATTCGTTGCATGAGGCTTTCTGCAAGGCGGTTGTCGAGGTTTGAGGCAGTCTTGCTTGTTGCGCTCGCCGGCGCGCGGGGCTAACTCTTTCGTTTCGGGAGAGTGGGATGATCGACAAGCTGGAATTCTTCATCGCGCTTGCGAATCAAAAGCACTTTGGCCGTGCCGCCGAGGAATGCGGCGTGACGCAGCCGACGCTGTCTGCGGCGATCAGGCAGCTGGAAGATCAGCTCGGTGTGATGCTCGTCAGCCGCGGCTCGCGCTTTCAGGGGCTGACGCCGGAAGGGCAGCGCGTGTTGGAATGGGCCCGACGCATCGTCGGTGATAGCCGGACGATGCGCGAGGAGATGCGCGCGGCGCGCAAGGGTCTGGCCGGCCATATCCGGATTGCGGCCATTCCCACTGCGCTTGCCATGGTGTCTCGGATCACCACGCCTTTCCAGGAGCGGCACCCCGACGTCACCTTCTCCATCATATCGCGCAACTCGCTGCAGGTGCTGGGTCTGCTGGAAAATCTCGAGATCGATGCCGGCATCACCTATCTGGAAAACGAGCCGCTCGGCCGTGTTACCAGCGTGCCTCTTTATGCCGAGCGCTATCATCTGATTACCGCAGCCGGCAGCCCGTTTTCAGAGCGGGAGAGCGTCACCTGGAAGGAGGTCGGCAACCTTCGGCTTTGTCTATTGACTGCCGACATGCAAAACCGTCGGATTATCAACCGTCACCTGGCCGAAGCCGGCATCGAGGCAACGCCGACGCTTGAATCCAATTCGATGATCGTGCTGTTTTCTCATGTCCAGACCGGACGCTGGGCGAGCATTATGCCGAAGAATATCGCCGATTCCTTCGGTTTTCCGGTCGATATCCGCAAGATCCCGATAACCGAACCGGATGCCGAGCATCTGGTCGGGCTGGTCGCCACGCATCGCGAGCCGTTTACACCGCTTGTCTCCGCTTTGCTGCATGAGGCAAGATTGCTCGCAGAGAGCGGTAAGGCTTGATAGAAATTTCCTATCAATTGACGGGACTGCCTTATTGATCCTTGACCCTCTCCCTGCGACCTTATTGTCGGGCGCGTCGATCGCACGCCACGGAGGAAGTGCCGCATAAGCGTTTTCCGAAGATTCGCCTTCGATTTTCGGAAGCTGTGCGCGGGAGGCTGCTAATGAGTTTGAATCAGGCTGCGGGCGATGTTGCAACCCGCGCCGTGGCTATCATCGATAGCATGAAATCGATGGAGGGGCCGCTTTTGCCGATCCTGCACGGGATCCAGGAAGAGTTTGGCTATGTGCCGCAGGATGCGTTGCCGCTGATTGCCAAGGCTTTGAACCTCTCGCGCGCCGAAGTGCATGGCGTCATGACCTTCTATCATGATTATCGCGATCATCCCACCGGCCGCCATGTCCTGAAGCTCTGTCGCGCCGAAGCCTGTCAGTCGATGGGCGGCGATGCGCTGGCGGAGCGCATCAAGCGGCTATTGGGTATCGATTTCCATCAGACCACACTGGATGGCAGCGTGACGCTGGAGCCGGTCTATTGTCTCGGGCTCTGCGCCTGTGCGCCGGCTGCAATGCTGGATGGCGAGCTTCATGGGCGGCTCGATGACGAAAGCGCCGAGGACCTTGTGAAGGAGGCGCGCCAATGACCCTCACCATCTATATCCCCCGCGACGCTGCCGCCCTTTCTCTGGGGGCGGAGAAGGTCGCGAAAGCGATCACGCAAGAAATCACCAAACGTGGCCTCGATGCCCGCATCGTCCGCAACGGTTCGCGTGGAATGTTCTGGCTTGAGCCTCTGGTGGAGGTCGAGATCGACGGTAAGCGCATCGGCTATGGGCCGGTGAAGGCGAAGGATGTATCCGCATTGTTCGACGCGGGACTCGCTGAAGGCGGCGAGCATCCGCTCTGTCTTGGGGAGGTCGAAAACCTCCCATTCCTCAAGGAACAGACCCGCCTGACCTTTGCCCGCTGCGGCGTCACCGACCCGCTTTCTCTGCAGGATTATGAAGCCCATGGCGGCCTGAAGGGGCTGCGCCGCGCCATCGGCATGGCGGCGGGCGATATCGTCAGGGAAGTCACCGATTCCGGTCTGCGTGGCCGTGGCGGCGCTGGCTTCCCGACCGGCATCAAGTGGAAGACGGTGCTCGATACACCGGGCAACCGCAAATATATCGTCTGCAATGCGGACGAGGGCGATAGCGGCACTTTTGCGGACCGGATGATCATGGAAGGCGATCCCTTCGTGCTCATCGAGGGCATGACGATCGCAGGTCTGGCGACCGGGGCGACCAAGGGCTTCGTCTATACCCGTTCGGAATATCCGCATGCGATCGCTGCGATGACCGAAGCCGTCGAGATTGCGCGGAAGGCGGGCATCCTAGGAAGCTCGGTGCTCGGTTCCGGCAAATCCTTCGACATGGAAATCCGCACCGGTGCGGGCGCTTATGTCTGCGGCGAGGAAACGGCGCTGCTCAACAGCCTCGAAGGCAAGCGCGGCATCGTGCGCGCCAAGCCGCCGCTGCCGGCGCATAAGGGCCTGTTCAACTGTCCGACAGTCATCAACAACGTCATCTCGCTCGCCTCCGTGCCTGTGATCATGGACAAGGGGGCTGCCTTCTATCGCGATTTTGGCATGGGCCGTTCGCGCGGCACGATCCCGCTGCAGATCGCCGGCAACGTTAAGTATGGTGGCCTCTATGAGACGGCCTTCGGCCTCTCGCTTGGCGATATCGTCGACAAGATCGGCGGCGGTACGGCAACGGGACGGCCGGTCAAGGCCGTGCAGGTCGGCGGCCCGCTCGGCGCCTATTTCCCGCGAGCCCTCTTCGACACGCCGTTCGACTATGAAGCCTTTGCGGCCAAGGACGGTCTCATCGGCCATGCGGGCCTCGTCGTGTTCGACGATACCGCCGACATGCTGAAGCAGGCGCGTTTCGCGATGGAATTCTGCGCGGTCGAAAGCTGCGGCAAGTGCACGCCCTGCCGCATCGGCTCGACGCGCGGTGTCGAGACGGCCGACAAGATTGCCAAGGGTATCGAGCCCGAGAAGAACAGGGCGTTGCTTGCCGATCTCTGCAACACCATGAAGTTCGGTTCGCTCTGCGCGCTCGGCGGTTTCACGCCCTATCCCGTGGTGAGCGCCATGACCCATTTTCCGGAGGACTTTTCTCCGGCTCCCTTGATTGAAGCGGCGGAGTAAGACCCATGTCCCTCGTTCCAGAAATTGACTACGGCACGCCGGCCTCCACCTCCGAAACCATGGTGACGCTGACCATCGACGGGCGCCAGATCAGTGTTCCCGAAGGCACCTCGATCATGCGCGCTTCGATGGAAGCCGGCATTCAGGTACCGAAGCTCTGCGCCACCGACATGGTCGATGCTTTCGGCTCCTGCCGCCTCTGTCTCGTCGAGATCGAAGGCCGCAACGGTACGCCGGCCTCGTGCACGACGCCGGTCGCACCCGGTATCGTCGTTCACACGCAAACCGGCAGGCTGAAGGATATCCGCCGCGGCGTGATGGAGCTCTATATCTCCGACCATCCGCTCGACTGTCTGACCTGCGCTGCCAATGGTGATTGTGAGCTGCAGGACATGGCGGGCGCCGTCGGTCTGCGCGATGTGCGCTACGGCTATGAAGGCGACAATCACGTCAAGGCGCGCAACAACGGCGACATCAATCTGAAATGGATGCCGAAGGACGAGTCGAACCCTTATTTCACCTATGATCCTTCGAAGTGCATCGTCTGCTCGCGCTGCGTACGCGCTTGCGAGGAAGTGCAGGGCACCTTTGCGCTGACTATCGAGGGCCGTGGCTTCGGCTCGCGCGTCTCGCCCGGCATGCACGAGAACTTTATCGACAGTGAGTGCGTTTCCTGCGGCGCCTGCGTGCAGGCCTGTCCGACGGCGACACTGACAGAAAAGTCCGTGATCTCGATCGGCCAGCCGGAGCACTCTCTCGTCACCACCTGCGCTTATTGCGGCGTCGGCTGCTCGTTCAAGGCCGAGATGCGCGGCGAAGAGCTGGTGCGGATGGTGCCCTGGAAGGACGGTCAGGCCAATCGCGGCCACTCCTGCGTCAAGGGTCGTTTCGCCTATGGCTATTCCACCCACAAGGACCGCATCCTCAACCCGATGGTCCGCGAGAAGGTCACAGATCCCTGGCGCGAAGTGACCTGGGAGGAGGCCTTTGCCCATATCGCCACCGAGTTCAAGCGGCTGCAATATCAATATGGCCGCGATTCCGTCGGCGGCATTACCTCCTCTCGCTGCACCAATGAAGAAACCTATCTGGTGCAGAAGCTGGTGCGCGCCGGCTTCGGCAACAACAATGTCGATACCTGCGCCCGCGTCTGTCATTCTCCGACCGGCTATGGTCTGGGCCAGGCCTTCGGCACTTCGGCCGGCACGCAGAATTTCGACAGCGTCGAGCATTCCGATGTCGTCGTCGTCATCGGCGCCAACCCGACGGACGGCCACCCGGTCTTCGGTTCGCGCCTGAAGAAGCGGCTGCGTCAGGGCGCCAAGCTCATCGTCATAGATCCCCGCCGCATCGATCTGGTGCGCACGCCGCATGTGGAAGCCAGCTATCACCTGCCCCTGAAGCCCGGCACCAATGTCGCCATGATGACGGCGCTGGCTCACGTGATCGTCACCGAAGGACTGCTCGACGAGAAGTTCATCCGCGAGCGCTGCGACTGGTCGGAGTTCGAAGATTGGGCAGCCTTCGTTTCCGAGCCGCAGCACAGCCCGGAGGAAACGGAAAAATATACCGGCGTTTCTCCCGAGCTCGTAAGGGGTGCCGCTCGCCTCTTTGCCAAGGGCGGCAATGGCGCGATCTATTACGGCCTCGGCGTTACCGAACACAGCCAGGGTTCGACGACCGTCATGGCGATCGCCAACCTCGCCATGGTGACGGGCAATATTGGCCGTCCCGGCGTCGGCGTGAACCCGCTGCGCGGCCAGAACAATGTGCAGGGCTCCTGCGACATGGGCTCCTTCCCGCATGAGCTGCCGGGCTATCGCCACATCTCCGACGATGCCACGCGCGATATCTTCGAAAAGCTCTGGGGCGTGAAGCTCAACAACGAGCCGGGCCTACGCATCCCGAACATGCTCGATGCGGCCGTCGAAGGCACGTTCAAGGGCATCTATATTCAGGGTGAGGATATCCTCCAGTCCGATCCGGACACCAAGCATGTCGCCGCCGGCCTTGCCGCGATGGAATGCGTCGTCGTCCACGATCTCTTCCTGAACGAGACGGCCAACTACGCGCATGTCTTCCTGCCCGGCTCGACCTTCCTCGAGAAGGACGGCACCTTCACCAATGCCGAACGCCGTATCAACCGCGTGCGCAAGGTCATGACCCCGCGCAACGGTTATGCCGACTGGGAAGTGACGCAGAAGATGGCTCAGGCCATGGGGCTTGCCTGGAACTATGCGCATCCGTCCGAGATCATGGATGAGATCGCCGCAACGACTCCGAGCTTCGCCTTGGTCTCCTACGATTATCTGGAGAAGATGGGCTCGGTGCAGTGGCCCTGCAACGAGAAGACGCCGCTCGGTTCGCCGATCATGCATGTCGACGGCTTCGTGCGCGGCAAGGGCAAGTTCATTCGCACGGAATATGTTCCCACCGACGAACGCACCGGCCCGCGTTTTCCGTTGCTGCTCACCACCGGCCGCATCCTCAGCCAGTACAATGTCGGCGCCCAGACCCGGCGTACCGAAAATGTCGTCTGGCATGCGGAGGACCGTCTGGAAATCCATCCGCACGATGCCGAGCAGCGCGGCATTCGCGAGGGTGACTGGATCAAGCTCAGCAGCCGTTCCGGCGACACGACGCTCCGTGCGCTGATTACAGACCGCGTGGCGCCCGGTGTTGTCTACACGACGTTCCATCATCCGGACACGCAGGCCAATGTCATCACCACGGATTATACCGACTGGGCGACGAACTGCCCGGAATATAAGGTGACAGCCGTGCAGGTCTCGCCGTCGAACGGTCCGTCGCAGTGGCAGGTCGACTATGACGAGCAGGCCAAGCAGTCGCGCCGCATCGTCGGGAAGATGGAGGCTGCGGAGTGAGGTTGAGGATGTGGAGGGACAATAACCCCTTCTGTCACTCGGTGACATCTCCTCCACAAGGGGGGAGACTGGTGCCTCGTGTGGCGATCTCCACTTGTTTTGCAGGTGAGAAGCAGCAGGCTCCAAATGATCTCCTCCGGTGTAGGGGAGATGTCGCGATGGCGACAGAGGTGGGTATTTCATACCCCATCATCCAATGACCAAATTCACCCCCACGACCACTGTCCCCGAGACCGCCCGTCGCAATGGCATTGTTCGCTCGGGTTCCCGTATCGTCCCCGAGGAGGTGCCGATCGCCTTTTCCTACGGCGGCACATCGCATGCGGTCATGATGGGAACGCCAGCCGATATCGAGGACTTTGCCGTTGGCTTCAGCCTGACCGAAGGCATCATTACCGATATCGGCGAGATTGCCGCGATCGAGCCGATCGAGGACGAGCAGGGGATCGACGTGCAGATTGCACTGGTCGACGATGTGGCGGATGCGCTGCGGCTGCGCCGCCGACATATGGCCGGTCCCGTCGGTTGCGGCCTCTGCGGCATCGAATCGATCGAGCAGGCGGTGCGCAAGGTGCCTGACGTTTCGAAGGTCGCCTTAACGCTCACGCAGAAAGATGTCGTCAGGGCGATTGCTCTGCTCAACGACGCCCAGCCGTTGCATCGCGAGACGCGCGCGGTGCATGGCGCAGGCTTTTATATCCCTTCGGAAGGATTGCTTGTCGTGCGTGAGGATGTCGGCCGGCACAATGCGCTGGACAAGCTCTGCGGCGCGGTCATTCGCTCCGGTCGCAAGGGCGCCGATGGCGTGGTGGCTGTGACCAGCCGGCTATCGGTCGAGATGGTGCAGAAGGCAGCGATCCTCGGCAGTTCGGTGCTGGTCGCCATTTCTGCGCCGACCGCGCTTGCCATTCGCACGGCCGAAGAAGCCGGCATGACGCTGGTGGCGCTGGTGCGCGGCGACGATTTCGAGATTTTCACCCATCCGCATCGCATTATCACGGGGAGCATCGCCGATGTCGCCTGACGAAACACCGCACGGCAAGACCGAAACCAAGCTCATCTATATGGCGAACCAGATCGCCACTTTCTTCAAGACCCAACCGGCGGATGAGGCGGTGGAGGGTGTGGCTACACACATCAACAAATTCTGGGAACCGCGCATGCGGCGCCAGCTTTTCGCGATCATCGATCACGGAGATAGCGGGCTCAACCCTCTGGTGCTGGAAGCAGCCGCGCTGATCCACAAGCCGGTGCCGCTAGAGGAAATTAAGCCGGCTTAGCAATCGGAAAACGAGAGGGCGTGTGGGTGACGCTCAAGCGCACTTACGCGCTGTTCGGTTGAAATTGATCCACTCAGGATCCATCGGACGGTGTGAAACCGGAGAGATATGGTTCCGGAATCGATGCGTGCCCCGTTGGTCAACTTGACTTACGGGGCACGCAGATCTTTGTCTCAGGTCTGATCGGACGAAATCGTCTCGGGATCGATGCCATGGGTATCGAACCACCACTCCACGGATTTATCCGGGTATTTGTGACGGAGCCGCTCGTATTTCTGCAGGAGGCGTTCCTGACGTTCCACTTCCTGCTGGAAGAACGGGTGGTCTAATTTACCGCCAACGGAGTGGATGCGGCGCAGAAGCTTGCGAAGCACATAGCCCTGCTCCTTGTTCCCGGGATGATAGCCGCTATCGATGATCTTCAGTGCCGTGCTGCGAAGCGTCTCGAGAGCATTCTCCGGCAATGTCCCGTTCGAAATCATGTCGAGTCGCTCGGCTCCAAAGCCAGCGTCGATACAGGTGCCGAGCGGATTGACGATGTTGCCGATCTCGATTCCATCCTTGTAGAACTCGGTACAATAGCCCTTGATACTGCCGTCGCTCCACGTGCATTCCGGGTCTGCGACGATCCGAACGCGGCTGCGATAGAGCAGCGACCATTCATCGATCTTGCTTGGATGGATCGTGACGTGATCCGGCCAGGCTCCAATCAGCTCGAGAAATTCGAGCCAGAAGTCGATGGCGTCGGAAAGCGTCATCTCCCGGAAGGAGAACAGCCCGAGCATGGTGAAATGTAGGAAGTGGGTGCCGTCGCCAATCTCGTCGAGGTCTCCCATCCGCAGGCATGCCTGACTGTTCGAGACGGTGCCCCTATGGGAGGGATTGGAGAAGAGCGGCTTGTACTGCTGCATGCCAGCGCTACAGAAGAGCGTGGTATCGTCGTGCGGCCGTACGGAATCGAAGCATGCGTAGTCGATGCCTTTTGAAAGGCAGTAGTCACGGTAGTCGTGTATCAGGCGTCCCGCGATGTCATAGGCAACCTCCTTTTGGTTTATATGCCGAGGCGAAAAATAGAGAAGCCCCGCCCGGATTGCAAGGTGAGCCATCCGGCAAGGTCTTTCCCTGCGGACGGGGTCTTTCGACGGTTGCATCGCGAGCTTTGAAAAAAGCAACGCCCCGAATGATCGGGGCGGCTTGATATTGATGAGACAGCTGCAGCGAAATCAGGCGGCCCGCCGCATAACTATCTCCCTGATGATCGCATCCGCCATGCGGAACTGGGCGAGCAGTGTGTGAAGCGTATCCGCTTCGTTGGCAAGCCTGAGGCTTGCCGCGGTGCTTTCTTCAACCATGGCGGCGTTCTGTTGCGTCGTCTGATCGAGCGAATTGATCGCCGCATTGATTTCCCTGAGGCCGATCGTCTGTTCCTTGGAAGCCTTGACGATGGCGGCGACATTGGCGTTGATGTCGCCGACCTGGGTAACGATTTCTTCCAGCGCCTTGCCCGTCTGGCCGACGAGGCCGACGCCGTTCTTCACATGCTCGCTCGATGTGGTGATCAGTGCCTTGATTTCCTTGGCGGCGCTGGCGGAGCGCTGCGCCAACTCCCGCACTTCCTGTGCCACGACCGCAAAGCCCTTGCCTGCCTCGCCGGCCCGCGCCGCCTCGACGCCGGCATTCAGCGCGAGAAGGTTGGTCTGGAACGCGATGTCGTCGATCACGCCGATGATGTTGGTGATCTCGCGGGAGGATTTTTCGATCTGGTCCATGGCGGCGACGGCGCTGCGCACCACCGTGCCGGATTGTTCGGCGCCGCGCTTGGTTTCCGCGACCAGACGCCCAGCTTCCTCTGCCCGCTGGCTGGAATCGGCGACCGTGGTGGTGATCTCTTCCAGTGCGGCTGCGGTTTCCTCTACCGACGCTGCCTGCTGCTCCGTACGTCTCGAGAAGGCTTCCGCCGAATCTCCGAGTTCGCGCGAACCGGCGGCAATGGCGCTGGCATTTTCGCCAACCGTTGTCAGCGTCTCCGAGAGCCTTTGGATCGTTGCATTGAAGTCGTGGCGAAGCTGCTCCATCGAAGGCACGAAGGATCGATCGAGCGTCTTGGTCAGGTCGCCTTCGGACAGGCTGCGCAGCGCGCCTGCCAGTTCACTGATGGCGCTCATGCGCGAGGTGACGTCGGTTGCGAATTTCACGACCTTGTAGACCCGCCCGTCGGCGTCGACGATCGGATTATAGGCTGCCTGGATCCAGATTTCCTTGCCGCCCTTGCCGTAGCGGACGAACTCGTTGGCGATGAACTCGCCTTGCGCCAGGCGCTGCCAGAAGCGTTTGTACTCTTCCGTGCGCGTATAGGCCGGGTCGCAGAAGATGCTGTGATGTTTTCCGACGATCTCGCCGAGCGTATAACCCAGCGCGTTGCAGAAGTTCTCGTTCGCCGTCAGGATATCACCGGTCGGCAGGAATTCGATGACCGCCTGCGAGTGGGAGATGGCCGCAAGCTTGCCGGCATCGTCGATCGCCTTCTTCTTGGTTTCGGTGACATCGGCGGCAAATTTGACGACTTTCACCGGCTTGCCGTTGCGGAAAACGGGATTGTAGGAGGCCTGGATCCAGATCTCGCGATTGCCCTTGGCAAATCGCTTGTAGGTGCCCGCATCATGTTCGCCACGGCCGAGACGCGCCCAGAAATCCTGATAGGCGGGCGTCGTCACAAAGGTCGGTTCGCAGAACATGCGGTGGTGGTTGCCGACGATCTCTTTCAGGTCATAACCCAGCGCGCGGCAGAAATTCTCGTTTGCGGTCAGGATCTTACCTTGAAGATCGAATTCGATGATGGCCTGTGACTTGGAAACGGCGGACAGAATGCGGCTAGCATCCGATGATAGGCTGAACATTCCTATTCCCTCTCAGAAGGCTCGCGCTTGCGAAGCGTCGATTGATGGCATCGAAGCGGGCGGCCGTGCTCGTCGGCGCACCGAAATTACGGCGCTCCGCGCGGGAATGGTCGGAATGTTGAGATTGTATTTCTCTCCTCGCTTCACACGTTAATGATGCGTTGGCCCCATTAATTTTGAGTAAAATTTAGCGTATTAGAAATTATAAACTAAATAAAATACACTTGCCTAAAATTAGCGGCAATAAAAAAGCCGCCACCCAAAGGTAGCGGCTTTTTCAAACAACATTCTGCGAGTTTAGGCGGCCAGTTCTTCTGCTTCGCTTTCCTTGAACATCTTGGCAAGGTTCAGGAAGCAGATCATTCCATTCTCTGTGGCGATAATGCCTTCGCAATAAGCGCGGTCGAAGGATGCCGTCACTTCCGGAACCGGTTGAACCTGGTCGGAAGCGATGGTGAGGATATCCGATACGCGGTCGACCAGCATGCCGATGACCATGTTGTGGACTTCCGCAACGACGATTGCGCTGCGCTCGTTGGCGACCGTGCTCTGCATGCCGAGCTTGTAGGCAAGGTCGATGATCGGGATCACGGAGCCGCGCAGGTTCATGACGCCTATGACATCAGCCGGTGCGTGCGGGATCGGCGTCGACGGCGCCCAGCCGCGGATTTCGCGGATCGTGGTGGTCTTGACGCAGAATTCCTGCTCATGAAGCCGGAAAGCAATAATCTCCAGTGTTTCGCCGCTGAAGCTGGTGGAATTGATCGTGGCCATGAACGTTCTTCCCATTGAACCGTAACGCCAAATGCGGCGCGTTGAGGCTACGATAGAACAAGAAGATTGCTTAAACCTAAACCTATACAAGCGGCTTCATTAGTATTGGCTGGCAAAGCAAGATGCTGGAAGTATCCAGGTTGTAAGGGAAGAGCAGCCACCCGCCCTCGTGGTTCGAGACGGCCCTTTGGGCCTCCTCACCATGAGGGCTGGTCTTTCGAGTGCTGCCGCCAAGAGGGGCAAGCTATATCGAAGAAAGGGCCCAATCCACCCTCATCCTGAGCCTGTCGAAGGACGAGGGTGGCCCCAGATAGGAATGCTCGCCCGCTGGCAACCCGCCACCGGATTTCTTTCCCAGCCGGACAGCGCCGTCAGGCCGCTCTGGTCGGACGGTCGAAGATGCGGCGGCCGAAGAGGCTTGCCGCCATCTCCACCAGGACGCGGGCGCTCTTGCCGCGATCGTCGAGGAAAGGATTGAGTTCGACCAGATCCAGCGACGAGACGAGGTTGCTGTCGGAGAGCATCTCCATGATGAGATGCGCTTCGCGATAGGTCGCGCCACCCGGTACCGTGGTTCCTACGCCCGGCGCGATGTCCGGATCGAGAAAATCGACGTCGAAGCTCACATGCAGCAGGCCGTTGGCGGCGCTCACGGTATCGAGCACCTTGCGCATGATGGCGGCTACGCCCTGCTCGTCGAGCGAGCGCATGTCGAAGACATTGACGCCGTGTTCGCGAATTTCCTCGCGCTCGCGCGGATCAACGGAGCGGATGCCGACCTGGAAGACCTTGGTCGGGTCGACCAGCGGCCGGCCGGCCGGCAGGATGTTCGCGATTTCGGCTTCACCGCAGAAGAAGGCGACCGGCATCCCGTGAATATTGCCTGACGGCGATGTCGCCGGCGAATTGAAATCGGAATGTGCGTCGAGCCAGAGGACGAAGAGGGGACGGCCGACTTCGGCGGCATGGCGCGCCATGCCGGAAACGCTGCCCATGGACAGGCTGTGGTCGCCGCCGAGGATCAGCGGGAAGCCGCCGGAGGATGCGACGTCATAGACCTTTTCTTCGAGAGAGCGCGTGAAGGCGCCGACAATCTTCAGATTGTGCGCCTTCGGATCTTCGGGCAGGTCTGCTGCCGGCGTCGGGCGAAGGTCGCCGCTGTCGGTCACGTGGTGGCCGAGTTCGATCAGCGTGGTTTCGATGCCGGCGATGCGCAGAGCTGTCGGGCCCATGCCGGCGCCACGGCGGCCCGAACCTTCTTCAAGGGGAACGCCGATCAATGTGATGGTGGTGGATTGCGTATTCATCGGCACTGCTCCGAGAGTTGGATGCTATTGGTTCGGGCATTATTGATTTTCTGCATGACAGCAAAAAGATGGAAAATTGTCGAAAATTGATGAGCTTTCGACAGATTGTTCAATGCGATTTGCCATAATGATAGGCGTAAGGGTGGCTTTGTGTGCGACCTGCTCAGTACATTGAGCAACAATGCGCATTCCCGTTTCATCCCGGCGATTGCGATTTGTCGGCGCGTGCGGTCGTTTCTGCACGGATGAAGCGGCGGCCGGCGCCATCGTCGCTGGATCTCGAGCAGGTTAGAGGCGCTTGCAGCGGGGTCGGGCTGTTCAACGGCAATCGGCGCTCCTGAACCCATTTATCCAGCCGAAGACCGGCGGTACAGGTTTCCGAGGCCTAATATTCGTGCTCGTAGACGATGCCGGCTTCGCCCGCACCGTCCGATCCAGCTGCGCCGCGCAGTTTTACGCCGCGCCCGACATCGAGATTGATGATCGCCTTGGTGTTGTTGGAAGCGCCCTGCTGGAGCTCGATATAGGTACGCTTGTTGATGTATTTGCCGGCGCCGACCTGTGCCTGGCCGTTCGCATCGGTCGAGATATCAAGATCGTCAACACCGAGATGGCTGCGCAGACCTTCGAACAGCGAGGTGGAGCGACCGCCTGCCAGCTGGCTTGCCGCATCGGCCAGCTGAGCGATCTGCATGGCCGACAGTTTCGACATCGACTGGCCGAAGATCAACTGGGCCAGCACCTCGTCCTGCGGCAAGGCGGGGGAGGAGGAAAAGCCGATCTGCGGGTCGGTCGCGAGGCCTGTTACGTCCACCGTGATGGTGGTGGAGCTCACCGAAGACGTCGCCTCCATGTTGAGCGCGGGCGTCAGGTCGCCGCCGAAGGTGATCTTGCTGCTGTCGGTAAAATCCAGCCGCCGGCTGAGGATGGTCAAGCGGCCGCGCCGCATGGTGAAGCCGCCGGATACGACCGGTTCTGCCGCAGTGCCACGAACCGTGAGGCTGCCGCCCAGCTCCGCATCGATCCCGCGACCGCGTACGAAAATCTGCGAGGGCGCATCGAGCTGCAAGTCGATGCCGAGCGTCGTCGACTTGCTTCGCGGCCCTTCCGGCTGCTGGTCCTTGAACTGGGCCTTGACGGCGGCGGAGGCGTTCTTGTGCTTGATATTGATCTCGGAGAGCGATGCCGGCAGCTTTTCGGGCACGGTGATCGACGCCTTGTTGATGCGCAGATTGCCCGTCAGCATCGGCGCGGTCATCAGCGGCCCCTTGACGCCGAGCGTGCCGTTGACTGTTGCCGCCACCAGTGTCCCGTCGACATAGGTGGCGTTGTTGAACTTCACCTGGATATCGGCGGGGAAACCGCTGTCGGGGGTGATGCCGACCGTACCGCTGCCCGAAATGCTGCCGCCGCTCGCCAGGTTACCGCTCAGCCGGGAGATGACGGCCTGCTTTCCGTCCAGCGTCACGGCTACCGCGAGACCGTTCAAGGTGAGGTTGCGGCGCACGTCGACAAGCTTGGCGCCGTCGGTGGAAATCGAGCCGGTGATGGCCGGCGCTGCGGTCGTACCGCCGACCTGCATGTCGATTTTGGCCGCACCGGTCATGACGAGGCCCTGCGCGGCAAGCTGGCCGGCAAGCGCGTCGAATGGCAGATTACCGGAGAATTTTAGCGCCATGGCCTTGCTGCCGGCGATGGCGAGCGTACCACCGCCGTTGAGCGCCAAGCCGCTTTGTCCGGTCAGATTGGTATTGATGGTGACGACGTTGTCGGCGAATTTGCCATCCGCCTTGATGCCGAGCGGCGCAAGGCCGGCCGATTTCGTCTGGCTGGTGGCGGCGCCCGACCAATTGGTCTGGAACGCCACGACAGGCGATGTGGCTTTGCCGGTGACCGATACGGTGCCGGAGATGACGCCTTCGGCGGCAAGTGTCGGCGCGAAGACGTTGGCAAGGCTCGCAGGCAGGTTGGCGATCTTGGCATTGATGTTCAACGCCTGGCCGGCCGTGCCGTCGACGGTGACGGAACCGCCGCCCGTCTGAAGGGTCAGGCCGTTCAACGTGACGATGCCGTCCTTGAGCACGATCTTTGTGGGAGCAGCGAGCTTGACCGGGATCGTGCGCGGCGCGCCCGCAAAAGCATCAAGGCTTACGGTCGTCTGGCCGCCAGCCGTCTCGACGCTGCCGCGTGTGGTCAGCGGTGCGTTGTCGTAACTCGATTTCAGATCGAAATTGGTGCGGCTACCCTGTTGCGCAAAGGTCAAACCCAGATCGGCGATGCGGTTTGCACCGGAGGCGATCGCGTCGGCGCGGATGCTGCCATTGGCCGAGAATGCCTTGAGATCGTCGACGGTAAGTGCCACTGCTGGCTTGCTGACGACCAGATCGTCGCGCCGGATGCCGTTGCCGCTGGCGTTGACCTTCAACCCGATCTTGCCGTTGGCGCTCAAAATGTCGAGCGAGCCCTTGAGGTCGCCCTCCGCCTTCTGTCCGGCGAGAGCGGCGAGCAGGCTGAGGTCGGGCAAGTCGAATGTCAGCGCGCCGTTCGGCTCGAAGCTTGGGGAGAGATCCAGCTTGCCCTGCAGCTTGTTCGTGCCGATTTCGGCCAATAGGGAGGGAATGCTCGTACGACCCTC
>NZ_JAELUG010000049.1 GCF_016429255.1 Rhizobium sp. ASV8 | reverse complement strand
TCCTTATTGCGAACGGCAATTGCGATTGTTCGGCGAGCCGGGTGGCTTGGTGCCGATCAATCCGGAAGGAGTTGGCCATTGACCATTGGCTCTGACCATCAGACGCATGATCTGCCCGTTATCGCCATCGTCGGCGGCGGGGTATCCGGAACGGCAGTTGCATTTCATCTGCTGCAACGGCGGTCATTGCGCCCCGGTCAGCTTTTCATATTCGAGCCGCGCGAACGTCTTGGAGCGGGACTTGCCTATGACACGCGCGATCCCGCCCATCGCATCAATGTGCCGGCCGCCAGGATGAGCCTGCTCACCGATGACATCGAGCATTTTCAACGATGGATCCAGGAGAACGATGCGGTCGCCGACGATGATGCAGCGCTTGCGGCCAATGGCAGCCTGTTTCCGCGCCGCGCCGTTTTCGGGAATTATATCAACAGTATGATACATCCCTTCGTCGAGGATGGGCGCCTTACCCACATCAGGCAGGGCGTCGAGCGCATCGCACGCTCCGGACGCTCGTGGACGATTACCGGTGAAGATGGCCAGCGTGTGGATGCCGATATTCTCATCATAGCAACGAGCCACCCGTCGCCGCTGCCGCCACATTTGCTAGGGGAAGTGCTCGCCGGCCATCCGCGCTTCGTCCCGGATCCGACCACGCCGGAGGCGCTTGCGGCCATCGGCGCTGATGATCGCGTGCTGGTGGTCGGCAATGGCCTGACGTCGGCCGATGTCATCGCCTCGCTTGAATTGCGGGGGCATAGGGGGCCAATCACCGCAATATCCCGTCGCGGCCTGCGTTCGCGCGGGCACGCCCGTGTGAAGCAGGAGCTGTTCGGCGACTTCGCCGATCATCCGTCGAGAACGGCAGTCTCCTTGTTGCGGCGTGTTCGCGCCGCCATACGGGAGGCGGAAGGCGAGGGGCGCAGCTGGCAAGGCGTCATCGATCAGGTAAGGGCGCAAGGACGGGACTTGTGGCAGGCACTGCCGCTCGAGGAGCGCCGCCGTGTCGTCCGGCATTTAAGGCCCTTCTGGGATGTTCACCGGTTCCGCGTTGCGCCGCAGGTGGAGGCTGTCAGCGAAGAGGCGATCGAAACCGGCCGGCTCGAAGTGCTTGCCGCCTCGGTTGCCGCCCTTGCGGTGACGGATGGTGTGGTCAATTGCAGACTCCGCCTCAGTCGATCGGAGCGAAGCATCGAAAGGCAATATGATGCTGTCGTCGTCACGACCGGTCCGGGCCATCGCGGAATTCTGCAATCGCAGGACTGGATCGAGGCATTGGCGGGGGCCGGCTGTCTTGCGATGGATCCCACCGGGCTGGGACTTGCATGCGACACCCAATCGCGAGCGCTGGATGCGGCTGGCGCGATCGTGCCCTCCCTGTTCATCTCTGGCCCGCTGGCCCGCGGAACCTTTGGCGAGCTCATGGGATTACCCGAAGTCGTCGAACATGCGGTTTTCGTTGCCGGTCAGGTGGCGGCGGCAATTGCCGAGCGTGAAAAGGAGCGTCGCGGGGCATATCCTGCCAGTAGCGCGGCTTGAGGCGCATGGCTATTCCTGAGCCCGTTGGCTGAACGTATGTCGAGTTTGGGATGTCTCGCATGGCGTTATCGCAAAACCGCCGAACATTTTGGCGAAACATGCTTCGAATCCAAGAAAAGCCGCAAAATCGTTGCTTGGGCGATACATCTGCCTAAATTTACTCATATAAACTATACAATTTGTGAGTTACTGTCTTGTTCGTCCGGGGTGGCAGGGTTACTTCCGCAATCCATGATGACAAGATCGGCCGGTTGAGTCTCTCTTGATCCAAGCCGGGTTTCCAACAATCGACTTTGCAGTAGAGCGGATAGCGATGCTTACGAAAAAAGGAAAATACGGATTGAAGGCGCTGGTGGATCTGGCGCGCCTGGCGCCCGGCGAAACCGCGTTCATCAACGATATCGCGCAGCGCAACAACATTCCGAAGAAGTTCCTTGATACCATCCTGCTCGAATTGCGCAATGCCGGCGTGCTGCGTTCGAAAAAGGGCCCGGGCGGCGGCTATTCCCTCTCACGTCCAGCAGCAGATATCCGCATCGGCCACGTCATTCGCACGCTGGACGGCCCGCTTGCGCCGATCCGCTGCGCCAGCCGTACGGCCTACGAAGCCTGTGATGACTGTTCCGATCCAGAGCGCTGTCAGGTGCGGCGCTCCATGACGGAGGTCCGCGACGCCATTGCCGAGATTCTCGACAACATGACCCTGGAGCAGTTCGTTGCCGGCGGCGGCCAAGGGATCGAGATCCAGGAGCAGGAAGACCTCCGCGCTTCGCATATCGGCTGAGTGTTTCGGCAGACCGGCGAAGACGGCAGCGATCACTCCCTCGTCGGCTTGATGCCGTTGAGATGATAGTTGCCGACGATTGCGTATTTCCGTCGCGCTGGGTCGTGCAGTGTATGAATACGTGCATTGCGCCAGTGACGGTCGAGATTGAGGCCGATACGGGCAGCCGAGGCGCCGGCAAGGTCGAACAGCGTATTTGCCGTTTCCATTGCAATTTCGGCGGTGGTGGTTTGTGCCGCTGCAACGGAGAGTGCGGCGTCTATCACATGATCTTCTGTAAGATTGATCTGGGCGGCATCGATCTTGCCGCCGGCGCGCTCCACCATTGCGGTGGCGGCTTCGATGCGAACGGCGACTTCGCCTATCCTGGCAACGATCACCGGGTCGCTGACCGCCGATTTGGCGCCATTCTCTGCCCATGGATTGTTATGCGAGCGGATAAAGTCGATCGTGGCTGCCAGAGCGGATCGGGCAATGCCAAGATTGATGCCGGCGTGGGTTAGCCGATCCACGGAGTCGATGACGGTGCGCTGCTTGAATCTGTCGCTATGGACGAGCAGGGCATCGGCATTGAAATAGACGTTATGCAGGATAGCGGTACCGTTTCCGGAGGTGCGCTGACCGAAGCCGTCCCAGTCGTCGATGATCTGGATGCCGTCCGTGTTTCTCGAAATGACGGACACGGCGACATCGTCGCGCTCGTCGCGGACGAATACGGCGATCCAATCGGAAAACAGGATACTCGCAGAATGAAGGCTACGGCCATTGGCGCGGTAGCCGAGCCCTTCCTGGGTCAGCCGGAGATCGTCTTGATCGGCTCCATTGGCGCCAGTCTGCGAAAACATGCCGCTGAATCGGTCGCCGATGATGGCCCTTTCGAAATGGGATGCTTTCTGTTCCTCGCTGCCACCGATCCGCACGGCCTCCAGCACATGAAAATGCGCCTGCGGGATCTGCGCGATGGAGGGGTCGGCCTCGGCCAGAACCGCGACGACCTCCGTCAGCACGGAATTGGAAATATCGATGCCCCCATGTTCCGAAGGCACGGAAATGCCAAGCAGGCCGGATTGGGAGAGCATTTCGATTTCGTCGTAGGGCAGGACGCGGTTGATGTCGCGATCGCTGGCCTGTTGTGCGAAAGCGGCGGCTAGAGACCGCGCGATATCGAGCGCTTCCTCTTCGCTTTGAATGCGATGCGCGGGCTGCCTGACGCGTTCGTGTAACTGCGAAACAGTCCCCATTCATCACTCCATCGGCCGATGCCAGGTCGGTGTTTCAGGCAGGGTAAATCAGTAAGATCTTAATTTCTATAGACGTCGTATACAATGGATTTTCTTTGCTTATTCGCGCCGTGCCTTTCGGCATAATAGGGAGCAAATGGAAAAATTGTAAGCGCGCCGTTGGCTCAGGCGGGCACTTGCATGCAGGAGATTGCTATGGCCGCGACGTTGATCCTTCCCGGTTTAAACGGTTCCGCAGAGGGCCATTGGCAGCGCCACTGGGCGCGCGATGATGCTGCTGCAGCTATCGTGCGGCAGGCCTCCTGGTCGAAGCCGGTGCTGGATGAATGGCTGCAGGCGCTTGAAGGTGAGCTCGAACGAGTGGGAGACGCCTGGCTGGTTGCGCATAGCCTCGGGTGCCTGCTGGCGGCTCATCTCGCCAGCCGTCCGGCTGCGCGACACGTGAAGGGCGCCTTCCTTGTTGCGCCTTGCGACCTGGAACAGACCGAGCGATTGCATCCCGGCGTCATCGATTTCGGTGCGATGCCGACAGATCCCCTGCCTTTCAGAACCTTGGTGATCGGCAGCCGTGACGACCGCTACATGGATTTCGTCAGGCTTCGTCGGTACGCAGCGCGTTGGGGTGCGGAGCTGTACGATCTCGGACAGGCAGGGCATATCAATATCGAAAGCGGTTTTGGACGGTGGCGCGAAGGCTATCGGCTATTCTCGTCTTTCGCCCAAAAGACCGATCGCGGAGCGCCAAAAGACATCCAGCCGCAAGGCGTCTCGCGTGTAGTGACGGTGTCCGTTTGATCGGCTGAGATTGCCGCGCCGACAAGAAAGCACTTGCTTGCGACGCCTTTTCGCGCTTTCATATACGACTAAATAAGTAGACAATTGCAACAGTGCTGCTGCTCCTGACCCTTTTGTCGGTCGTCAAGCATGCAGCCGATTGCGGGCATCTGGTTCGAGATCAGAGTTGGACCCGCGTAGCGCATCTCTCTTGCGGCGGATGCGTCGAATATTGAGAACCGATGCGACGCTCGTGCGTTTTTCGGGCTGCAGCGAGTCGGTTGGCGAGCCACAGGCTACGGGGTTTCATGTCTCGCTGACGGCAACGGGTCGCCAAACTTGAGTAAACCCAGGAAAGCGTGATCGACCACCTCTTGCTACAGGAGTTGATATGACGGTTCAGGGATTTCTTTCCGCCAAGGCGAATGCGGCGAGCCGGGCTTACGCGATGCCCCGTATCGCCGTAATCGGCCGCGGCTTTTCCGGCATGATGATGGCGATCGCGCTGATGAAGACGGTTCGCTTTCCGTTTCATCTGCAGCTTTTCGATCCGAACTCCAGCGTCAGCGGCGGTCAGGCGCTGGCATCCGGCCACAGCAGCGAAATCCTGAACAGCCGTGTTCGCGATCTTTCCGTTTCTGCCGGCGATCCTGATGATTTCAATCAATGGCTTTGCGGCAACGCACCTTTTCGCAGCGCCGTCCCAGCCGCGATACCGGGCTTTCTCCAGATCTTCGTCCCGAAGAGCATTTTCAGCGATTATGTTTATCAGCGCTTTTCCGAGGCATTTTCCTCCCGGCGCGATGTGACCGTTCAGGTCAGTAGCGAAATGGTTTTCGGGCTGCGCCGTATCCGAGGCGAACGCTTCGTTGTTGAGAGCGATGGTGCGGTGAATGCGCCGTTCGACATGGTCGTGCTTGCGACCGGCTACGGCACGACCGATCAGGAAGCGCAAGATGATGATCTGACCAGCATTCCGACGACGGTGCGCGCACGCCGCCTGGTTTCGCGGCCGCACACGATCCTGCTGGGCAGTGGCCTGCGCGTGGTCGATCGGCTGTTACAGATGCGCGACAACGGCTATTCGGGCCAAATCACCATCGTCTCGAGACGTGGTTTCCTTCCGCAAAGTCATACACGCAGCAATGCCGATCCCGTATTTCCCGTCGACGAGATGCCCAACCAGCTCAGCGGTATCGTTCGTTTCATTCGCCGGGCCTGCGAAGCCGCCGAGGCAGACGGGCAGAATTGGCAATCGATCATGAACGGCTTCCGCAAGCATGCCCGCTCCCTGTGGCGCTCTCTGCCCGCCGGTCAGAAGCAACAGTTCAATCGCCATCTGCGGGCGCTGTACGACAGTCATCGCAATCGATTGCCGGAGGCGTTGCATGTCCGCCTGATGCAGGAGCTGGCAGAGGGCAATACCCTGCTGCGGCGCGGCCACCTGATCCGGCGGACGCCGACCGGATTGGTGATGAGGCCAGCGGGAAGACAGGATACAGAGCAGCTCTATGCGGATGATGTGATCGACTGTCGTTGCCAGGCGCCCAATCTCAATGCGCCTTTACTGCGCAGTCTCATCGATGCCGGGCTGGCCGTACCAGACGAGCTTGGCCTTGGTCTGGCGGTTGAGGCCACGGGAGCGCTGGAGGTGGAGGGTGAAACGACGAGCGCGCTTTTCGCCATCGGTCCTTTGGGCCTCGGCAGTCTCCCGGACATAGACCTCGTGCCCGAAATCGTCACGCAGGCCTATGCGGCAGCCGAAAGCATGGCGGCGCGATTTCATCCGCAGTGCAAGGCAGTGTAGCCGCTTCCCGAATGTCAGGATGAACTGATCGGCGATGTCCAACGACAACCGAAGCGGATGGAGCATAGAGGCAGCGTTGTATGTCGCACCGTCTGACGCAACCTCCTTGGCTTCGTTTCACCGTCAACCCGCGGTGCGTTGATGAAGCGCATCGTGACTTTTGACATCGCAACGGTGTGCGTCGATTTTTTACTCCAGCTCTGTGGTAGGAATAGGCTCTAGACTGCCTATTGCCATGCGCCTTCTCTGGCCTATTTCCGCCAGGCGGCGACCTGCGTGGCGGGCGATCTTGCGAGGGGAGCCGATTAACTGCGGCGTTGGGCGGCCGCTTGAGCTTCATAATCGCCGGAATGCCTTTGTGTCGCCTTTCTTGTCTTACAAGGCGTACGCGCAAAGACTATGAAATTCGCAACCACGATAGAAACGACTCGATTCTTCATTCTATGTGGCGATTCTGGTCATCCATTATCCGTGACGTCACGTGCGACGAGGAGCTTTGCTTGCGCCTGTTGAATTTCCGCCTTCTTCTGCTGCCCGTCTTGCTGCTGGGACTGAGCGCCGCTGTGGCCGCCGTTCCTCTGGGGAGCGCGGATGCCTTCGCGCAGGATCAGCAACCGGCACAGGTGCAGACACCTGCACAGGCGCAGCCGGCGCAGCAACAGCCGGCGGATCAGCAACTCCAGCCGCTCGCCAACGGACTGCTCGACGCCGCCGTCGCCGATCTGAACAAGGCAAGGAAGGAATATGCGTCGCTGCATGACAGCGCAAAGCAGCCGGGCGGCGATGACGAGGCTCTGGTCGCACTTTCCGGCCGTGCGGACGAGCTGGGTCGCGCCATTGCAAGCGTCTCGGCGCGGCTGAAGCCGCGTACCGCTGAGATCGATGCCCGCTTGACGCAGCTTGGTCCCGTGCCGAAGGAGGGCCAGCCGGCGGAGGCTGTGATCGTTACTCAGGAGCGGGATCGGCTGAATGCCGAGCGTTCGCAGATCAGCGCCCTGATACTCGATGCCGATAATCTCACTGCCGAGACCAATCGGATATCGATGCAACTGGTGGAAAAACGCCGCAAGCTGTTCGCCGAGACATTGCTGAAACGAACGGAGATCTCTGCCGGAACATTGCAGGATGCTGGGTCTGCTCTTGTCGAGGAGAGTGTCAGCTTCCGGGATGCCATTACCAGCTGGATCGGGTTCGTGCTGAAGGCCAAGCTCGGTTCGCTTCTGGCCGCCGTTTTTCTGTCGATCGTCGCCGCACTCATCTTCCTGGTCGGTGGCTACCGGCTGTTTCGCCGCTATTACGTACAGGATGAGGCCGTCGAGAGCCCGCCTTATATCAGCCGGCTTTCCGTCGCCTTCTGGTCGACCCTGATCCGCACCATGTCGCTGGCGGCGTTTCTCGTCACGTCCTTTTTCTTCCTTTCCAACTTCAATGTGTTGCGGCCGGATATAGCGCCGATACTGGCGGCGCTCTTCGGCTTCATCGGCCTCGTCTATTTCGTCGGACGCCTGAGCAACGCCGTCTTCGCGCCGTTCAGACCGCATTGGCGCCTGGTGAAATTGTCGAACAAGGGCGCGTATTCGCTGACTTGGTGCCTCCAGGCCATGGCCGTGGTGAACGGTCTGGATTACGTCTTCGACCGTATCAGCGAGTCGATGGGATCTCCGGTCGTGGTCACGGTGGCGAAGAGCTTCTTTGCAGCCATGCTGATCGGCGTGATCCTGATCGCGGCTTCTTTCGGCTCGCCGATGCTGGCGAAGAATGGCGATCCCGATGCGCCGGGCCGCCGGTGGCCGCATGGCATGGCCATCATTCTTCGCGGTCTCGGCATATTGGTGATCTTCACCTCCTTCATCGGCTATGTCGGTCTTGCCCGTTTCATGGCAACGCAGATGATCGTGACGAGCGCCGTCATAGCCACCATGTATCTCGGCATCCAGCTCGGCAAGGCGGTCTCCAAGCAAGGCGTCTTTGCTGAAACGATTATCGGCCGTTTCCTGGAAAACCGCCTCAAGCTCGGTGAAGTGGCGCTTGATCAGGGTGGCCTCGTGGCTGGGCTCGCGACCTATGCCGTTGCGCTGCTGACGGGTATTCCGCTGATCCTGCTGTCATGGGGCTTCCATATCCAGGATCTGGAACTTTTCGCCTACAGGCTCTTCACCGAGATAAAGATCGGCAACATATCGATCTCGCTGCTCGGGATTTGCGTGGGCATCCTGCTCTTTGCCGGCGGTTATCTGGTCACGCGTTGGTTCCAGCGCTGGCTCGACAGCAATGTCATGGCGCGCGGGCAAGTGGATCTCGGTGTCCGCAACTCGGTCAAGACCGGCATCGGCTATCTCGGCATCGCCGTTGCCGCGATCATCTCCATTTCCGCCGCAGGCATCGACCTGTCGAGCCTAGCACTGGTCGCCAGCGCCTTGTCGGTCGGTATCGGTTTCGGCTTGCAGAACATCGTGTCGAACTTCGTGTCCGGCCTGATCCTCCTGGTCGAGCGGCCGTTCAAGGTCGGCGACTGGATCGTGTCCGGTACATCGGAGGGGATCGTCAAGCGCATCTCTGTGCGCGCGACCGAGATCGAGACGTTCCGCAAACAATCGATCATCGTGCCGAACTCGGAGCTCATCAACGCTTCGGTTGGTAACTGGACCCATCGCAACAGGCTCGCGCGCTCGGAAATTCCGGTCTCCGTCAGCTTCGATTCCGATCCACGCAGGGTGATGGAGATTCTGCTGGAGCTCGTGCGCGGCGTTCCGAAAGTTCTGAGAAATCCCGAACCTCACGTGGAATTTCTGCGCTTCGGCCCTTCATCGCTCGATTTCGAGATGCGCTTCTATCTCTCGGACCTTTCGGACGGCATGGAGACCCGCAACAATCTTCGCATCGAGATCCTGAAGCGGTTCCGCGAAGAAGGGATCTCGATTCCCTATCCGCATCAAGAGCTGCATATCGTTCGCGACAGCGGACGTGGCCGGCGTACGGATATCGCGGACAAGAAGCTGACGGATTCTGCTGATGGTCCGGAAGGTGAGAATGATGCGGCCGAAAACATTCTCCCATCCGCGGAGGAGCGTGTGCCCGACGCAAAGAGCACGGGCCGTCGGCGCGGAAAATCAGCGGCGGAATAATCGAAACCAAGGTGAAGATCGACTCCACCTGCTTTAGATCGGGTCGGGATTTGCGTTGCCGCCTTTTGCAGGGACTGTCGGGTCGCTAACGCCGGCGGCTGGACACGGCGCTTGCCCGAGGAGTCTTGCGCCAGCAATGCCTCGTTTCCTTCATTGTCGCGACGTGAGACGACTTAACAAATACTCAAAGACTTTCGTTCTAGAAAAACTATAGAGGGGCAATTTTCAAACAGGTTTTTTACTATGCCATTTCTGGGTGTTTCGGGGATGCAATATTCCGGTGCGTCGCTTGCGGGTTCGCGTATTCTTCTCGTGGAGGATTCAAATCTCTTTACCTCGATGATCCGTGCCAAGCTGAAAGAGCTTCTGGATATCGATGTCGAAAGCTGCCGCAATTTCGAGGAATTGCAGCTGGCCTACGACAAGTCGTCGGAACCGATCAAGCTGGCGATTTCGAACATGAACCTGCCGGGCGCCGAAAAGGGCGAAGCTCTGACCTATCTGCTTGATCTCAGCATCCCGACAATCGCATTTACCGGCACCTTTCTGGAAGGCACGCGCGACGAGCTGATCGCCAAGGATGTGGTCGACTACATCCTCAAGGACAATGTCTTCGCCGTCGATATGCTCGCGGAGTCTATCTGCCGTTTCCTCACCAACCATCGCCACCACGTCCTCATTGTCGACGACAGTGCAACGGCGCGTGCTTTGCTCTCCAGTCGGCTGAAGCGCTACAATTTCCGTGTCAGCGTCGCGGAAAGCGGTGCCAAGGCGCTGGAACTGCTGAAGGCCAATCCGGACATCGGCTTGATGGTTACCGACTACAACATGCCCGACATGGATGGTTTCGACCTGACGCGGCGCATCCGCGCAACGACCGGTTCGCATGAGCTGCGCATCATCGGCGTTTCGTCATCCAACAATCGGCTGCTTTCGGCGCGCTTCCTCAAGGCTGGTGGCAATGATTTCATCCTGCGGCCGTTCATCGACGAGGAATTCTACTGCCGCGTGAATCAAAACCTGGACACGTTATTGCAGATCCGCTTGGCCCGTCAGGTGACAGAATCCGCCTGACGCAAGGCGATTCAAGCGATGTCCTTTCTGTGAAATGTGAGGAAGATTCATTTTTATGTGAAAGTCTGCAATCAGTGGTTCCAATTTTTTCACGAATCCTGTTCAGGATATATGGAAGACGGTTTGGCAGACCTGCGATTGACTGAATATTCGTGTGTGCCTGATGGCATGGGAGGAATTGAAGGGAAATGGTATTGCATGCGGGATCCCTTGGCGATGGCGTAAGCCGTCGCAATGGCAGCCAGAAGATACTTCTGGTCGAGGATTCACGCATGTTCTCCGCCGTGCTGTCGCATCGGTTCGAAACCGAACTTGGCCTTGCCGTCACCCATTGCTCCTCGTTGAAGATGCTCAACGAGACGCTGGAGACGGCGGGAAGCGACTTCACGATGGCCGTCGTTGACCTCAACCTGCCGGATGCCGCGCATGGCGAGGCGCTTGACGTCGCCGTTTCCCACAATATTCCAACCATCGTCTTCACTGCGTCGTTCGACATTGCGACACGCAATCGCATCATGGAGCGCAGCGTCGTCGACTATGTGCTGAAAGACAGCGAGTTTGCGCTCGACAATCTCGTTTCAGCCGTACGGCGCGCTATCGCCAATCGTTTGACGCGCGTATTGGTTGTGGATGATCTTCCGTCCGCTCGCAAGATGCTGACGGATCTGCTGCAGGCCCAGCAATTCAAGGTCGCGGAAGCAAGCACAGGTGTCGAGGCATTGGCGATGCTCGAGCAATTCGATGACATCGAAGTCGTGGTGACCGACTACAACATGCCCGACATGAACGGACACGAATTGACCCGGCGGATCCGTCATCGCCATGGGTCGGACCGGATGCGCATCATCGGTATTTCTTCTTCGAACGACCGGCTCTTGTCTGCGACGTTCCTGAAAGCCGGTGCCAGCGATTTTATCTATCGCCCCTATGTTCCGGAAGAATTACAGTGCCGCATCGCCTTGAACGTCGAGACGCTGACGCAGCTGAAGCAATTGCGCGCGGCGGCCGCGAGCGACTATCTGACGGGCCTCTATAACCGCCGCTATTTCTACGATCACGGGCCGAAGCTCGTGAACGAGTGCCTGCGCCGTCAGCGCCCGAGCTCGGTCGCCATCCTCGACATCGATCATTTCAAGAATTTGAACGACACCTATGGCCACGAGATCGGAGACCAGGTGCTGAAGGCGGTCGCGAGCAGGCTTCAGTCCCTCTTCGAGGGAAGTGGCAACCTGTTGTCCCGCCTTGGTGGAGAGGAATTCTCCATTCTTTTCACGGAAATGAATTCGCGTGCGGCAACGGCTTTGTGCGACGAGGTCCGTCTCAGCCTGGCGAATTTGAAGGTGCATGCCGACGACGAGGAGCTGTCCGTAACAGTCTCCATCGGCGTTGCGGAGATCGTCGGCTACGAAGCCTTCGACAATTATCTCAATGCCGCCGACCAGTTTCTCTACATGGCCAAGCACAATGGCCGCAATCAGGTCTATTCAGACTACAAGATGGCGGAACAGGCGGCAGAGTAGGCCGCCTGCGTTGCTGGCTCTTTCCGCTTGAAGGCTGTTCAGACGACGATGCCGGTGCGGTTGGTCGACATAGTCAGCTTACGCTCGGCGCGCTCCTGCTGCGGCGAGCGGTTGTAGAGTTCGCGATAACACTTGGAGAAGTGGGAGGCGGAGACGAAACCGCAGGCAACGGCCACTTCAACCACTGGCATGGAAGACTGCACCAGGAGATGCCGGGCGCGATCCAGGCGGATTTCGAGATAGTAACGGGCAGGGGAGCGCCCCATTTCCTGGCGGAAGAGCCGCTCGATCTGACGGCGCGACAGGCCTGCATCGTCGGCGATTTCGAGCAGCGACAGCGGTTCGGCGAGATTGCTTTCCATCAGTTCGATGATCGACAGCACCTTGGCATTCTGCACGCCGAGGCGTGCACGCAACGGCAGGCGCTGGCGATCGTGCGGGCTGCGCACGCGGTCGGTCAGCTGCTGTTCGCAAACCCGGTTGACGAGGTTTTCGCCGAAATCCTGGCCGATCAGGTTCAGCATCATGTCGAGCGAGGCGGTGCCGCCGGCGCAGGTATAGAGATTGCTGTCGACCTCATAGAGATCTGCGTAGACTTCCGCCTGCGGAAAGGTCTCGGAGAAGCCGGGCAGGTTTTCCCAGTGAATCGCACAGCGCTTGCCATTCAGCAGGCCCGCCTGTGCAAGCACATGTGCGCCCGTACAGAGGCTGCCAACGGCGACGCCGCGATTATAGGTCTCGCGCAGCCAGGCATTGACGGATTTGTTCTGGAACTCCTCGACATAGATGCCGGAACAGACCAGCACCATGTTCGGGCGGTTCTCGCCGCCGAGGTAACGGCGCTCGTCGGCAAGCGCCGAATTGACCTCAAGCCCGATGCCGCTGGAAGAATAGACCTTCTGTCCGTCGGTCGAAGCGAGCCGCCATGTATAGGCAGGGTAGCCCAGCATGCGATTGGCAATCCGCAGCGTCTCTACCGCGGCGGAAAACGGCAGCATGGTGAAGTGTGGAACGAGGAAGAAAACCAGGGAACGCGTCTTAATCGGTGTCTTGCTCATATCGTGAAAATCCATCCTCCAGGACCATACTGTATTCCTTGCGTCAAATACGTCGACTGGATGGTCTATTAGCGACATTGGCATGGATAATCGCGGCCGCAAAGGGATATTTGCGCTTACTCTGAAAAATGTAGCTCTGGAAAGGGGAAGTGAGAGGAAGGCAAGCAAACTGCCGGGATGGCCAAATATATATGTGATTAATTATCAAGTTTAATGCGAAATGCGCGCAGAGGTGAGCGGATGTTCAAAAGGCGACACTCGTCGGAGTTGAATGCCGCCTTTGCTATTCACCGGCTCGCACGATCATCGCGTAGCCTTCGGGTTCTTGGTTTCGTCTGCGGCTGGCCAACCCATATCCTTACGGACGTCGTCGGACAGGGATTCAAGCTCACGCAGCGAACGCCACTGCTGCCAGTGACGGGCAACGCGGGAGAAGAGGGGCATGTGGCTGCTACCGGAGGGAGGCAATCCCCGCGTCCTTCCAGTGTGTCTGTAGGTGATGGACGTCATTTTCAAGCTCCTTTCTGCGTTAAACTCTCAAAAGATCTCTGCCATCGAATAATACGATGAACCTAAGCTATTCATCAATCAAACGAATAGATCTTATAGTTGCCATTAGAATTCTTGAACATGGCTAGCTTGCCGGGCTTTCGGTCCAGGGCAGCGAGCGTCCGATCCGGCGGCAGGCCGCGCGCATTGACGTCGTCGATCAGATGCGAGGGAAAGCGCGCTACGATCTCGTCGAGCGTGTGCTGCGCCACCCGCTGGATTTTCCGGACATGAAAACGTGTCAGAAGGCGAGAGGTTTCGCTGAATGCCGTGTCAGCCATGATTTTACTCCTTGCGGCTGCCTCTATCAATTTCACTAGGTCTAATATGGTGATTTATTGACATTCAGACAAATGAAATGATATGGTGGTTAGTATCAGAAAAATTGAAGGTGTCGATATGACCGTACCGTTCCGCCGGCCCATACCGTTGCTCGACAATGAAGTTCTGCGCACCTTTGTGGCCATTGCCGAAACCGGCAATTTCTCCACAGCTGCCGATGCGGTCTTCCGCACGCCGTCTGCCGTTTCCATGCAGATCAAGAAGCTGGAAGAGCAGCTCGGCGTAACGCTATTTCTGCGCGATGCCCGCTCGGTGAGCCTCACCCAGCACGGAGAGATGCTGCTTTCCTACGCCCGCAATATTCTGGCGCTCTCCAACGAGGCCGTTTCGCGCTTCATCATGCCGGAACTCAGCGGCGTGGTGCGGCTCGGCGCACCTGATGATATCGGCGAGCGCCTGCTGCCGACCATTCTGAAAAACTTCTCGGAGAGCTATCCTGGCATCATGGTCGATGTCGTCGTGGATATGAGCATCCAGCTGAAGAAGCGCATTGAAGAGCAGCGGCTCGATCTGGCGCTGATCAACTGCGCGACACGTCCGTTTCCGACGGAAGGCGAGGTGATCTACACCGAGCGTCTCGTCTGGGCCGGTGCCAAGTGCGGCACGGCCTATCGTCGCGATCCGCTGCCGATCTCCATCTGGGAAGAAGGTTGTATCTGGCGATCCGAAGCCATGGCGCAGCTGGAGCGGCAGAAGCGGGCCTATCGTGTGTCCTATCTCAGCGCCCATACGATGGCGCAGCGCGCTGCGATCGTCTCCGACCTTGCGGTCGCGCCGTTTCCGCGTTCCTACATCACCGAGGATATGGAAATTCTCGGGCCGAACGAGGGGCTGCCGGAACTGACCCCCTTCGACATTCGCCTGTTGACGGCGTCACAGATGACAGGGCCGATGAAGGCGGTAGCCGACAGCATACGTCAGGCATTCGTCGAGATCGGCCGCAGGATGGCGGCGTAAGCGCCAGAAGCCGCAGACGATCGCCGCTATCCGGCGATCGTCGCGAGGCGCATCACATCTGCCGATCACGTCTTATGTTTGGTGAGGCGCCGCACGTTCGAGCGCACGCGCTTGCTGTAGGGCGTGACCGCTGCCTGGGCGATGGCATCGGCTGCGCGGCGCGACGAGGATCCGCCGCCTGTCGCCATTGCCGTCATTGCCGCGATGTTTTGCTGTGCCACGGCCATATTGACGGCGACGGCGCTTTCAGCGGCAGCCATCAGTTTTTCCGACACCATGCGATTGAGTTCTGTGGAATTGACGCTGCCCGTCAAGGCCGTCATCCACATCTGCTGCATCCGCATCGCGATGACGATGGGCGCCTCGATCCATAGGGTGGCGAGGTCATTCGAAAGACGGCGGCTCGTTGACATCGTTATTTCCTCGTTGTGCTTACATTGGTACTCGCGTCTGTCATGTGGGCTGCGCGTCCCTTGAGACAGCCCGGTGGGAGCGGTTGCGGTAAGGGGCGGTATCGAGGCGGACTGATCTTCCCGATTCAGCGTACGCTTTCAGTGTGCCTTAGGCTGCGGAAGATGCGCGGCGGCTTCTACCATTTCCTGCTGGTGCTCCTCCTTGCCCTGGCGGATATGGCCGAGCCGTTCCACGACAAGCGCGTCGCTGCGGCCGACCTCATGCTTCCATGGCTGGCGGCCTCGAAGCACGCCGGAATCATGCACTATTCCTGCGACATATTCTTCCTGGCGGTAAGCCATAACATGGATGCCGGAAATACCTTCGATCTCCTTTACCTCGTTGATGATGTCGATGCAGAGTTGCTTGCCTTCCTTCTTTTGGTCTGCTGCTCCCTCGATGCGTTCGATGACCGCGTCGGGAATATGCACGCCCGGCACGTTGGAGCGCATCCAGCGGGCGGCCCTGGCCGAAGTCAACGGACCGACGCCCACCAGAATGAAGCATTTCTCATGCAAGCCGAGGTCGCGCACCCTCTGCATATAGTTTCGGAACATCGGCACATCGTAGCAATATTGACTTTGCACGAATTGGGCGCCGGCCTCGATCTTCTTCGCCAGCCGATGCGGGCGGAAGTCGTAAGGCGGGGCGAAGGGATTGATGGCCGCGCCGAGAAAGACTTTCGGCGGCGACGTCAATTTGCGCCCGGACAGGAATCTCGCATCGTCGCGCATCGTACGCACGGTTTCGAGCAGCGACATGGAGTCGAGATCGAAAACCGGCTTGGCGCCGGGCTGGTCACCCACCTGCACACCATCGCCGGTCAGGCACAGGACGTTGCACACGCCCATTGCGGCCGCGCCGAGCACGTCGCCCTGTATGGCGATCCGGTTTCTGTCGCGACAGGAGATCTGCATGATGGGCGCATAGCCCATGCGGGTGAGGAGCGCGCAAATGCCCACGGAAGACATATGGCAATTCGCGCCGGATGCATCGACCGCGTTGATACCATCGACCCAACCGGAAAAGATTGCAGCGCGCTCGTAGACATCTTCAGGATTGGCGCTGTCGGGCGGGTTGAGTTCGGCGGTGACGGCGAATTCGCCGCGGCGCAGCACGCGCTCCAGTCGCCCAAGAGAGGAGTGGCCGGGCAGGGGATCGAGCGGCAGACCAATGCCCAATGGGTTTTCGTCGATATGGGCCATCGGTCAGGCTTTCTCTTTTGCCGCGCTGCGTGCCGCCGCCGCAGCAGCGGTAACGCGCAGCCATGAAGACGTGCCGCGTAACGACTGGTTCACCGGCTCCTGTACCGTCAAGATGGCATCGCCGTGAACCATGTTGCCGGCACCTTTCCATGCTTGCACCCAGACGCAGGGCATATCGGGTTCGACTTCGCAATTGCCATCGGCGCGTACGCCGCCGCAAGGGCCGTTTCGCAACTGCTTGGGACAGTTCATCGGGCAGGACATGCCGGTCGACGACAGCACGCATTGGCCGCACATGCGACAATCGAACAGCAAGCCTTTCACATGGCGCTCGACAAAGGCGACCGGCCGCTCCGCACGCTGGTAGCCGACGAATTTCCAAAAGGGATGCAGCAGCAGAAACGCACTGGCAAAACGGCCATAAAACCATTCGAAGAAGCGCGAGTGACGCACGACCCATAGACGAACCGCGTATTTTCGTCCGGTTCTCCAGTTCGGTGAAGCATTGTCGGGTGTGGTGCTGTTGCGCGCGGCCGTGACGACGGGTGTCGTGACGTCGGTTTTATGCACGGCGTCAACCATTGTCGGTATCTCCGGCATGTGCGCTCATCGCCTGTCGTTCGGGCGCATAAGTGAACCTCGCCATTTGCGAGCTTCCTTTGGCGGCGATCCGGCTTCCCGTGCCCAACCAGTCGACGACCACGCTTACCGTCATGCGCAAAATCTCCCTCTTATTTCACAATGCACGGCCGCCGCTGCGCGGACTGCGCTTGGCACGACGCTGCATGGGCCGGAAAGCGACGGCATAGCAAACAATCTCTGCAATCGGCAGCAAGGTGCTGGCTCCCATACTGAGCCTTTGCGGATTACGCTCCGGTGGCTGCAAGTATCAGCATAGCCGCAAGCGTCGGTTCACAACAATCCTTTCCAGATACCGGGCCGATCTTGTGAAGACACAGGTGACGGATTGCGGGATGACGCTGCGGATCTATGAAGCAGGATCATTTATTCAGGTGACCAGCAATATCTCGCGCACGATTGCGCCGCGCGCGATCTCATGAACTTTTCGCGTTGTTGTGCGTTTACCTCGCGGAGAACTTGTCTCCGCTCTTGTTGATCAAGTCTATTCAGAGAGGGTAACAATCATGACCGCATCTACACTTGGCAAAATTGCCGCTGCCTGCGCCGTCCTCATGGTTCTTGCTTCATGTGCCAACACCATTCGCGGCGTGGGCAGAGACACCGCGAATGCGGTCCATGCGACACAGGATGCAGGTCATACCGTCAAAAAGGCTGCGCAGTAACGAATTACTGTCCTCCGCGAGCCGGCGACATCCGAAGACCTGTCGCCGGCTACGGATCTGACAGGCATGAGCCCGTAGCGCATATTCTGTCACTCCTCGCCGCTTCGTTTGCTGCAAGCATTGCGCTGAAGCGCTGCAGCGGGACGCTCCACTGAAGCATTCCGGTCTGCCTCTGACGGACAGCGGCGACCTGATGGGCTTCCTGGTTTCGCCGCAATTGCATAGCGCTCTGTCGCCCATGCTATGTCTGCGGAGTGATGCGCTTGATTCGATTGATGATGATCCTGGCTTTCCTTATCTGTGCCGGCGCAGCGTCGGCCGGAGAGGCATGCCGCAAGCTTCAGCATCTCGGTGACAGCTACACGGTTTGCGCCTTCGATCCGGCCACGGACGATATCCAGCTGTTTCAGAATGATCGCACCGGCAAGCCTTACGGTTCTTTCCGGGCGCTCGAAAATGACCTGCGCCAGGATCGCATTTATGTGCGCTTCGCCATGAACGGCGGCATGTATCTCGACGATCAGTCGCCCGTCGGTCTCTTCATCGAAAACGGTCGCGAATTGAAGGCGATCAACACCAATAAGGGGTGGGGAAATTTCCACCTGCTGCCGAACGGGATCTTCTATCTGCTGCCAGGGCGGGCCGGCGTTATGGAAAGCAAGGCTTTCGCTGCTTCCGGCATCAAGCCTTTCTATGCCACTCAATCCGGCCCGATGCTCGTCGTCGACGGCAAGCTGCACCCGTCCTTCCTAGCCGACAGCACCAGCCTCAAGACACGGAACGGGGTTGGTGTCGCCAAAGACGGCAAGGTCGTCTTCGCCATCTCCGACGGCCCTGTGCGTTTCCATGATTTTGCAACGCTTTTCCGGGACGAGCTCCACTGCGCGAATGCGCTGTTTCTCGACGGAAGCATTTCCAGCCTCGATATTCCGGAATGGCAGCGGCGCGACGGCCTGTTTCCGCTCGGTCCGATCATTGCCGTGACGGAAATGCTGCCGGGTTGAGCCCGGCGGCGCGCAAGGTTGGAGCCAGCCACATCAGCTAATCGAGATAGTAGGGGATTTCATATCCTCTGGCTGCACATTGTCGGATTGAGGCTTCGAAACGTTAATGACAAATACTGCAAACGAGGTGAAGGCGCTGATCTTCATGACGGCGCGCGATTGCGAAATGTATGTCCGACAATCCCTCGCGAGCCTTTCGAGGCAGACGCTTGACGAGCTGCACGTTCTTTTCGTCGATGATTGCTCCAAGGACGACACCGGCGTCATCGCCGCTGGCCTTCTGAACGATCTGTTTCCGAACCGGCACACCTTCATCCGCAACGATGTGCAACTCGGAAAATCGCGCAATGTCTGGGAGCATTTGCGGCCACGCGCTGACATGGCAGAGTTCATCGCCATTCTCGACGGCGACGATCAGTTGATCATCGCCGACATTCTCGAGCAGATGTCGCAGAGCTATGCAAACGGCAAGGACGTTGTCTGGACGAATTTCATCACCGACGGCGGCGGGCTCGGCGGCAATGGTCCCCTCGATCCAAATCTGTCGCCGCGCCGGCAAGGTTGGAAAACCAGCCATCTCTTCAGTTTTCGCGCGTCGTTGCTTGCAAATATTCCCGAAGACTATTTCAAGGACGATGCCGGACAGTGGTTTATGGCCGCTTGCGATATCGCTCTTGCGTTGCCCATCCTCGACCAGACGCGGCGTTACGAATTTATGCCGGTCAATGCGCATTGCTACACCGCGACAAACCCCTATTCACATCACAACCTTGACCCGCATTCGCGTGGCCTGAATTCCACATCGCAACAGCGTTCGGCGCAGCATGCTTTCACCAAGCCACCGCTGCCGTTGACGCGACCTCTAACGTCGGCAGCCCAAAGCCGCGTCGTCGCGCCCGTTCTCGCTGACAACGACGTGCCTGCGGCCGCTTCTACCGTTACCGCTATCGGTGGCACCGACGCCTGGCAGGTGACGGCCGGCGGAATTCTTGCCGCAGATTATCCGAACCTGCTCGATGCTCAATGCGTTGCCGGCCGAAACCCGCTGACGCCTATCCAGATATGGGCGCTTCGTCGCGCGGCATTCGGAAGAACCGAGCGGCCGAATGTTCTGCATATCGGAGCTCCGCGCTCTGCATTGGCGCTGGCTTCGTTGCTATCCGGCCAGGGTGCCGGCCTCAACTGCCTGTGCATGACGCCGGAGGAGGTCGCGGATCTGGAAGGGCGCTTCATCGCGAGCGGTCTGACGGAAGGCATTTCCATCATAGAGACCGAGGCAGCCCAGGTGGGCTTCGAGGATGTCACGGCGGTTTTTCCCGATACCCGCCAAATCGGCGAGGAGATCAAATTCGATCTGGTCGTCGTGGATCTGCAGAATACGTCCTATCCGGCCGAGAGTGCGTTGCTCGCTCTGCCGGCGCTGGCAAACAACCTGTCGCCTCTGGGTTTCAGCCTCTGCCTGTTCGCGCGGGACCGCGCAACCGAGGCGCTGGTAGCCGAGCGATGGGCCGGTGTCAGTGCCGGATTGAAGTTCAGTCTCGATGCCATCGGTGGCAGTGGATTATTGGTCGGCGGCGGTCGCTGACGATTTTTCGACCCTCCGATGTATTCCCGATAAGTCCTTGCCCCTAAACCTTTGCATGTTGGAAAGAACTGCGATGACGCTGCAAGCCACGATCGCCTGTGAAGTGAACAGTTACCGGAATGCGGTCCGGTTCCACCTTCCCGATCCGAACGATCACATCCAGAGGATCATCCTGCAGAACAGCGCCTTCTACGAGCGAGCCATGCTTGAGGATGTCGGCTCGTCACTGCCGGAAGATGCCTTGGTCGTCGACGTTGGGGCGCATGTCGGCAATCATACGCTCTTTTTCGGTTCCGTCCTTGGTGTCCGGACGATCGCTTTCGAACCCAATCCGGCCGCTTTTGCTACGTTGCAGGCGAATGTGGAGCTCAACGGTATCAACGGGCTCGTCGAGCTTTGCCCGCTTGCTCTTGGCGCCGGTCCGGGCACGGGCGACATCGTCGGCACGGATTTTGCCGATCTTGGAGACGCCCGTTTCCAGCCGGCCGAGCAGGGCACCATCCAGATGGCGAAGCTCGACGATCTTGTCGCTGGGCATCGGGTACATCTGATCAAGGTCGATGTCGGCGGTGCGGAGGCCGAGGTTCTTCGCGGGGCGCAGGAAACCATAGCCCGGTCCCGGCCGAAGCTGCTTGTCAGCGCCGCTACGCGTGAGATCCTGGCAGCAGTCGAAGTCGTGCTCCGTCCGCTCGGCTATCGTAAGATACGCTTCTACAACGACACTCCGACCTATCTGTTCGAACCGATCCCTTTGGAAACCACGGCTCCGACGCGTGCCCTCGATTTGATCGATTCTCGCGACCTGATGCTGCTTCCGCCGACGCAGCAGATCGTTGCCGGCATCGCGTCCATGGCCGGAAACGAAGTCACCCTGCGCGCCGCCGTGATGTCGCTCTTGCCGCAGGTCGATTGCCTCTATGTCTATTTGAACGGCTTCGCGCAGGCGCCGCGCTTTATTACGGAGCATACGAAGATCCGGTATTTCATCGACACGGATGGCGTTCGCTACGGTGATGCCGGCAAGTTCTGGGGATTGGAGCAGGTCGAGGACGCCGTCTACATCACCTGCGATGACGACATCGTCTATCCAGACGATTTTGTCGCGCGAATGATCGGCGAGTTGGCGCAATCGCGCGGTCTGGCTGCCGTCGGCGTTTGTGGCACAATCATGCTGCAGTCGAGCCGAGGTCACTACGCGCGTGACGAACGGGTGATTGTTGATTTGGAGCGCGCTTTGATGCGCCGTCGCAGAGTGCACATTGTCGGGACCAGTGCCTCTGCTTTCCATTCAACCACGGTGAAGGCGAAGCTGAGCGATTTTCAGGATATCAAGACGGTCGACGCTTGGTTCGCGGAATATCTGCTTGGTGAAGGCATTCCCGCCTATATCGTGCCGAGAAAGCAAAGGTGGCTGCAGCCGATAGAAGGGCGGCATCCGACGATTCACAATCAATCGCATGCCGGCTTCGGTTTGAGTCACGGCAGCCTGACGAAGCAGGATGACATTCCCGCATCGCCGTATCCGATCTCGCTGCTGCGTTCGGATGCGGCGGATGCCTCTTCGATCATCTATCTTGTCGATGCCAAACAGGTTGATGGCTTGGTGGAGTTCATTCTGGCCGTAGGCGGACGAGAACGCGATCCGGTTGTTTTCGTCACCTGCGATCACGAGACGGACGATATGCGTCGTACGGTGCTTCATCCCGAGTTCCTTTGCGAAGTGCATCTTGTCGCGCGCAGTGGCGAGCATATCTCTAACTATCGGGAATTGCTGTGGAAACATGCCGGTCGGGTCAGGGCATGGACACTTCGTAACGGCAATGAATTGAAGATGGTGGACGCCGACGAGTGGGGAAATTGGTTCGAGCCGCTCGTCGATGTTGAGCCTCGAGTGTTTTCGCCGGCCTAACCCGTTTCGTGTGAGTGATCGGGCTCTGGTTCGGCCAGGGCCGGAGCCCGTTGTCGAACCGGCGGCGATTTCCCACCCGCCTTGGTGGAGCGTTCCGAGTTTGGACGCGCTGTGCTCTTATTTACTCCCCAGAGAGTTTCTGCTTTTCCTCGAAGCGCGGAGACGTTCCATCTCTTGCTTTTTACATTTCGGATGGAGGATCGCTGCGAACGTCTCCTGGAAATGCTCAAGGGAAACTTAGCGGCCCCATCCGTTCGATGATTGTCTCCAACGATGGGCGAGGGCCTGCGGGATTGTCGTCCAGCGCCTGGCGCATGGCGGCCAGATGTTCGCAGGAGGTGCCGCAGCAGCCGCCGACGATCCTTGCGCCGGCATCCCGTGCCAGGCGCGCATAATCCGCCATCAGCTGCGGCGTGCCCGGGTAGTGAAGCTGGCCGTCGCGAGATTCCGGGATGCCGCAATTGCTCTTCACCGCGACTGTTGCCGATGGGCCTCCCTCGGTCATGAAAAGCAGGCTTGACAAGGTATCGGCAGGGCCTGCGCCGCAATTGGCTCCGACGGCGAGGGGACCATCGCCGATATCCGTTGTTATGCCGTGAATGTCTTCCGGATGCAGGCCCGTCATGGTCCTACCGCCTGCGTGAAACGACGCCGTGTAGATATAGGGCAGGCCGACCTTGACGGCGGCTTCGGCGGCGGCCCGAATTTCGTGAGGAGACGACATGGTCTCGATCCAGACGATGTCGACGCCGCCGGCCTGCAATCCTTCGATCTGTTCGACAAAGGCGGAAACGGCGACTTCATAGGCCAAGGCGCCGAGCGGCATCAGCAGTTCGCCGGTCGGCCCGACCGATCCGGCGACGATAATGGCGCGATCAGCCTCATCGGCGGCGGCACGGCAGATTTCGGCTGCCATCTTGTTGATGCTGTGTACGCGATCCTGCGCATGATGCAGTTTCAGGCGATGATGGGTTCCGCCGAAGCTGTTAGTGAGAATGATGTCGGCGCCGGCGCTGATGAAATCCCGATGCAGTTTTGCGATCAGTTCCGGATGTTGTTCGTTCCAAAGTTCGGGCGCTTGACCGGGCTCGAGACCCAGAGCAAAGAGGCTTGTTCCCATCGCGCCATCGGCCAGCAGAACGCCTTTTTCAGCAAGAAGATCGGCGAGAAGATTGGCTGATGCGGGCATGACACCTCTTGGAACGCGGGTGCGGAAGCATGAGGTGCCAATATGAACGCGTCTACCGGCAGGTGCAACGAGCGAACAATTCTGACGCAAGGCTCGATTGCCTCGAGGAACAAGAGCGCCCGCGAGGGCGCTCTCGGTGATCGGAGAGGGACAAGGCCCTCTTAAGCTGCCGCCATGTGCGCCGCTTCGTGGGTAGACGGAGTGACCATGGCGGCGATGATGCTTTGCAGATCGATCGCACCGATGGGCTTGCCGCCGGCATCGGTGACGGTGGCTCCGGTCTGCCCCGCTTCGGTTATCTGCTTGGCGACGATTTCCAGTGTCATGTCCCCGGCGACGCGCGTACCGCTCGGCTCGCCGGCAAAAGGCTTCATGATGGTCTGGGCCTGGATGATGCGGCCGCGGTTCACTTCCTTGACGAAGGCGGTGATGTAGTCGTCAGCCGGCTGAAGCACGATCTGTTGGCCGGTTCCCTGCTGCACGACCTTACCGTCACGCAGGATCGCGATCTTGTCGCCGAGGCGCAGCGCCTCGTCGAGATCGTGGGTGATGAAGACGACGGTCTTCTTCAGCTCCTTTTGCAGATCGAGCAGCACGGTCTGCATGTCGACACGGATCAGGGGATCGAGCGCCGAATAGGCTTCGTCCATCAACAGGATATCGGCGTCGTTGGTCAAAGCGCGGGCGAGCCCGACGCGCTGCTGCATGCCGCCGGAGAGCTGGTTCGGATAGTGCCTTTCGAAGCCCTTGAGGCCGACGCGTTCGATCCAGTATTGCCCTTTCTTTTCACTTTCGTTGCGCTGTACACCCTGAATGTCCAGGCCATAGATGGTGTTCTCGAGCACCGTGCGGTGGGGCAGCAATGCGAATTTTTGGAACACCATCGCCGTCTTGTGGCGCCGGAATTCGCGCAGGGCATTCTCGTTCATCTTGCAGACGTCGACGCCGTCATAGAGGACTTCGCCAACGGTCGGATCGATCAGCCGGTTGATATGGCGGATCAATGTCGATTTGCCGGAGCCGGACAAGCCCATGACCACGGTGATCGCGCCGGCCGGCATATCGATACTGATATCCTGTAGGCCGAGCACATGGCCATGCGTCTCATTGAGTTCCGCCTTGCCCATGCCGTTCTTGACCAGATCCACGCAGTCACGCCCGCGGCGGCCGAAGATTTTATAGAGGTTTTTGATCTGGATCGCGTGACTAGCCATGAATGACCTCCGAGTGCTTCTGGAGCCGTCTGCCATAGGCCTGGCTCGTGCGGTCGAAAATGATGGCGATCGCCACCAGCGCAAAGCCGTTGAGGAAGCCGACGGTGAAGAACTGGTTGTTGATCGCCTGCAGCGTGTTCTTGCCGAGGCCGCCGACGCCGACCATCGATGCGACCACGACCATCGCAAGCGACATCATGATGGTCTGGTTGATGCCCGCCATGATGGTGGGGAGTGCGAGGGGGATCTGCACGTTGAAGAGTTTCTGCCGGTGCGACGAGCCGAAAGCATCGGCCGCCTCCAGTACCTCTCTGTCGACGAGGCGGATACCGAGATTGGTCAACCTGATCATCGGCGGAACGGCGTAGATGACGACAGCGATAAGGCCAGGCACCTTGCCGATGCCGAAGATGACGACGACGGGAATGAGATAGACGAAGCTCGGCATCGTCTGCATCACGTCGAGGATCGGATTGACGATGGATTGCAGCCTGTCTGAACGCGCCATCAATATGCCGATCGGCAAGCCGATGACGATGGCGATCAGCGTACAGACGGTGACCATGGCAAGCGTTATCATCGTATCGGTCCAGAGGCCGAAGACGCCGATGAGAACCATGGAGATTGCCGTGCCAGCGACGATCTTCAGGTTGCGGCTGGCGGCATAGACGATGGCCATCATGACGACCAGCACGATGAACCAGGGCGTATTGGTGAAAAGCCACTCCAGATAGTTGAGAAACCATTGCAGCGGCTGCACTATGGTATCGATGATGTTGGCGTAGGCGCGCACCATAGCTCTGAAACCTTCGTCGATATTCTTGCGCGCGACGCGTATGAGCGACTCATCTATTGCCGGGAAGTTGCAAAGCACATCCGGCAGGATCGTACACTGAATAGCCATGTATTTCCCCTTCTTGATCCGGTTCTGTCCCTATTCGGGCATGTGGCCTTCATGCACGAACGGTATTGCAGCACTGCGACCGGTTCTTCAGGCTGCTTTTCAATTCTTACTACATTTGCGGCAGCCGATCTGCACTCGTTGCGACCTGTGGCCGCGTCCGTCTGTCGGTCTGAGTGTCGTTTTCGATCGGAAAATACAAAATCGGCGGCGGCGCGCGGGCCAGCCGCCGATTCTCCCGCCCGAGTTAGAGCGAAGCCTTTACCTTGGTTGCGACATCGGCAGAAACCCACTTGGTCCACATGTCCGGATAGGTTTTGAGGAAGTACTTGGCGCCGTCCTCATTGGTACCCTGATTGTCGGTCATCCAGGCGAGGACCTTGCCGACGGTGGCATTATCCCATTTGCGGGTCTTGACGTAATCCATCGCAACGCCGGCCTTGTCGGCGAAACCCTTGGTCACGACGGTATAGACGTCGGAAACCGGATAGGAGTTCACCTTAGGATTGGCGCAATCCTGGATCGCGGTGCAGGCGTCCCATTCCTTCTTGTCGTGCGGTACGTTGAAGCTCAGGCGAACCATGTCGTACTTGCCGAGGATGGCAGTCGGAGCCCAATAGTAGCCGAGCCAACCGGTCTTCTTTTCGAAGGCGTTGGCGATCGAACCGTCAAGGCCGGCGGCAGAGCCGGTGTCGACCAGCGTGAAGCCGAGCTTGTCAGCACCGAGAGCCTTGTAAAGGTTGGTAGTCGAGATCTGGCAGTTCCAGCCAGCCGGGCAGTCGTAAACGGCGCCCTTGGACGGATCCTCGGGGGCGGGGAAGAGTTCAGGGTGTTTCAGCGCGTCCTGAACGGTCTTGATATCCGGATGGGCGTCTGCAAGGAATTTCGGGATCCACCAGCCTTCGACACCGCCGTCGCTGAGGAGCGGCGCCGCCTCGATCAGGCGTCCTTCGGACACGGCCTTGTCGAGTGCTGTGCGCACGGCGTTGACCCAGAGCTCGGGCGCCATGTCGGGCTGGCCCTTTTCGTCCATGGAGGTGAAGGTCGGTTGCGTGTCGCCGGTTACCAGCGTGACATTACAGCCGTAGCCGTTCTGGAGGATGATCTTGTCGACCTGAGCGGCAACGCCGGCGGAGGCCCAGTTCATTTCGGCAATCGATACGTCGCCGCATGATGCAGCCTGCGCCGAGCCAGCCAAAGCATAGGCGCCAAATGCAAAAATGGCGGAAGCGAGAAGCTTCTTCATTTGATGATGTCTCCCAATTTTTCGTTACGTTGCGGAGATCGACCGGACGCATGCATGATGTCTGTCGATCCCTGTCAGCGGTGGTCCAACCACAACCGTTCATACGCCGCTGACGACGCTCGTACGGTCCCCTTGCTGTGTCGTGCATCTGGTCTTTTTGCGACCGCGGAACCCTGTCGCGGCCGGGCATTCTTTGCATCGACAACGGGCAGCCTAAGGATTTAAGGGAAGAAATCAACAGTCAGGCCTCCGGGTGGAGTTATCGTGGCTGTTGGAGAAGCGGATATAAGCGCCTGAATTAGCCTATTTTCTGCTATTCACGGCTGCAAAATGGGCAATGCGGGGCCTTGCGAAAGCCATTCGGCATGGGCGAAATTAAATAAGGCTAAAATATCGCGTCCCTGAAAGACGTTTTCTATTCCAATTGCGTCGTTTGCGCTTTCACAACGCCAATGAGAAAATTTTCAAAAAAATTTCGGATTCATTCTTAATTAAGCACTTAATAACCGTCCGGTAACGATGTCGGTTTATCAATCGATACGTGGCGGGGGACACCGCTGCTTCTCCGGATCAGGTATTGCGTACCGGGGGAAGCGAACCTTGCGGCGTATGTGCAAGGAAGCCGGCGTTTTTGGCAAACCGCGCGGATCTTCGGATCGCGCGGTTTTCGCGTTTCAGGCGCCTGTGCCAATATTGGCCGTTCGGCCGGTTTCATTCTCGCAGCAACAAAGATAAAGCCGCCGATGCGGTCGCATGGCGGCTTGGTGCGCATAGGAGCCGTGGCTTGACCTGATATCAGCCGACGTTATACGTGCGGATGAAACCGATGGTGCCGAAGCGCGTGTCGAGCTGCTGCAGGCGGCTTTCCGGGCGGCGCGTCGGCAGCTTGCCATTCCAGGCGATCTGGATGGAATTCTGTCTGTTGAAGATGAAGAGCATTGGGGTATCCTTCGAGCCGCATCGGCCCTTGTCGGTGTATGTTTTCGCGATGGAGATAATCCTCTTCAACGTAACTAACAATGGATGAAATCGTCATCCTATGTCGCAAACAGAGCATGATTGGAACTGATGCATTTTTGTCTGGTGCCAGCGGCATCCGGCCGTTAAAGATCGCGGCAAAATCAAGGCGGAATGCCGGATTTTCAGGGGCTAGGTCATCGTGGAGCGAAGAGGAATGACACGGGCGATCATGCTGCAGGGGACCGGCTCCGATGTCGGAAAAACGGTATTGGTCGCAGGACTTTGCCGACTGTTTGCCAACCGGGGCGTGAGGGTCCGTCCATTCAAGCCGCAAAACATGTCCAACAACGCAGCCGTGGCGGAGGATGGCGGCGAGATCGGCCGCGCCCAATGGCTGCAGTCGCTCGCGGCGCGCGTTCCGTCTTCCGTCCATATGAACCCGGTTCTGCTGAAGCCACAATCGGAAACAGGCAGCCAGATCATCGTACAGGGCAAGGTCTGGGGCCATGCCAAGGGCAGGGACTATCAAGCACTGAAGCCGCAGCTGCTTGGAGCCGTGCTCGAAAGCTTTGCCGCCATAAGGGCCGGAACCGATCTCGTGATCGTCGAGGGTGCAGGCTCCCCGGCCGAGATCAATCTTCGGCGGGGCGACATCGCCAATATGGGTTTTGCGACCCGCGCCAATGTGCCGGTGGTGCTGGTGGGCGATATCGATCGCGGTGGTGTCATCGCGTCGCTGGTCGGCACCTATCATATATTGCCGGAGGAGGATCGACGCATGATCCGCGGCTACCTCATCAATAAGTTTCGCGGCGACGCCTCTTTGTTCGCGGAGGGCATAGAAGCCGTCGGCGGCTTTACGGGCTGGCAATGCCATGGCGTCGTTCCGTGGCTGAAAGCGGCCGCTCGGCTGCCGGCAGAGGATTCCGTCGTGTTGGAGAGGCTGGCGCGTGGCTCCTCTGCTGCGCTGAAAGTTGCCGTGCCCGTATTGTCGCGCATCGCCAATTTCGACGATCTCGATCCGTTGAGGGCCGAACCAGACGTCGATCTCGTCTTTGTCCGTGCGGGCGAGCGCCTGCCTGCAGACGCAGGCCTCGTGGTGTTGCCGGGCTCCAAGTCCACGATCGGTGACCTCATCGATCTGCGCGAACAGGGCTGGGATCGCGATATCGCCATGCATGTGCGTCGGGGCGGCCGCGTTATCGGCATTTGCGGCGGCTACCAGATGCTCGGCCGAACGGTCTCCGATCCGCTCGGTACCGAAGGATCGATCACAGAGACGCCCGGACTGGATCTTCTCGATATCGAGACGGAAATGGCGCCGGAAAAGACGGTACGAAACAGCACTGCCGTCTCAAAGGAATATGACGTGCCGCTCTCCGGTTATGAAATTCATCTCGGCGTGACGACTGGCGCCGACTGCGAACGGCCCTCGGCTGTCATCGATGGCCGGCCGGACGGCGCGATATCGCCTGATGGCCGTGTCATGGGCACGTATCTGCATGGTCTTTTCGGAAGCGACGCCTATCGGGCAAAGCTGCTTGCAAGTTTCGGCCTGGCCGGCGAGCGGATGGATTATCGCGCTGGCGTCGATGCGGCATTGGACGAGATCGCTCGGGAGCTCGAAGGCGTTCTCGATCCTGCCTGGCTGGATAGCCTGGTTCGCTGAAACCGGTTTCTATGGCCTGTTCTAGAGTTCGCCCGAAACTTCGCGGCGACGGCGGTCGAGTTCTTCGCTGTAGCGCCGCAGCGTATAGCTTTCCGTCAGCAGACCAATGACCTTGCGTTCGATCAGATCGTTGACCACGACCAGTGCTTCGCTCTTTGTCTGGTCGAACATCGCAGCTGCCTGCTTGGCGTTCATTTGCGGCTGCAGGAATTCGTTGCGAAGCCGGATGAAGTCAGCAAGACCGTGCTCCTCGTCATCCTTTTCGACCGGGCTCGCATAGACGTCGGGCACGAGAACCATCCCGGAATATTTCTCGTTCTTGTCAATCAGGATGACGCGCTGCGCCGAGCCGATCGGGAAGTTCTTACGGAACTCCTCGATGCTCATGTCGATGCTTCCCGTATGAACGTCAGGGCGCATCATGCGGGCAACGGTGAGGTTGCGGATCCAGCCGACGTCATGCGCGCTGCGGATGCTTTCGCCGCGCAGGTGGAAACGCCATGTGGCGAAGGAGTAGCCGAAGGTGGTGCGCACCACGAGTGACGAGGTGATGACCGCCGCCAGCACGAGGGCGGTGATGGGGAAATCGCCGGTGATTTCCAGCGCCAGGAACGTCATGGTCAGCGGACCGCCGATGATGGCGACGGCAAGCGAACTCATGCCGACCACGGCATAGACTACCGGTGTCAGGGTGGCGTGATCGAGATAGGGTGCGCAATAGGCGAAGATCTTGCCGAGCAATGCGCCCATGAACAGGGAGGCGAAGAACAGGCCGCCTCTGAAGCCGGAGCCGATCGACACGGCGGAGGCGAGTGATTTGAGCAAGAAAAGCCCGACGAGCGCTCCCAGCGTCACGTCCGTGGACAGATTGAGATGCAATGCGCCGTGCCCGGCCGACAGAACCTGCGGCGAGATCAGTGCCAGCAGGCCGACGACGAGGCCGCCGAGAGCCGGGCGGAAGGGCATTGCGATCGAGCTCTTGCGGGCCAGCTCCTCCACCCAGGCGACGCCTTGCATGATCAGGATGCCGATACCGGCGCAGAAAGCGCCAAGCAGGACGGCAGGAAGATAGTCTGCTGGCACGATCGCGCCGAAATGGCCGATATCGATGGCGAAATCGTCGCCGGCGAGCAGTCTGGCGATCATTGTCGATATCAGCGCCGAAACGACGACCGGCGTCAGTGTCAGAATGGAATAGGTGCCGATAATCAGCTCGAAGGCGTAAAAGGCACCAGTCAGGGGCGCGTTGAATGCGGCGGCGATAGCGCCTGCCGCACCGCAGCCGACGAGCATGCGCAGATCTGCGCGGCGCATCTGCATCTTGTAGCCGAACTTCGACGCGATGCCGGCGGCCAGCTGCGTGTAGCCTGCCTCGAGCCCGACGGACGCGCCGAAGCCATTCGAGATCAGGTTCTGGACGGCAACGATGATACTGTCGGTAAGCGACATGCGACCGCCATGCAGCGCATTGGCTTCGATCGGGTCGACCATCGGCTTTTTGCGCGTACGCGACAATATATAGAGAAGGATGCCGAGGATGATGCCGCCGGCGATCGGTGCGATCAACAGCACCGACTTGTCGGGAATTGCGACTGCGGCTGAGCTGAGGCGCTCATAGTCCGTTATGCCATAGATGAGGCTGTGGAGCTTGCGCGAGATGTAGCTCATCGCCGTCACGGCGCAGCCGGAGGCTATTCCCGCCAGCGCGCCCGCGAAAACAAGACCCAATTCGCCACGGCGTAGCAGCGCCCTGAATCGACCGAGATCGAATAGGGCCGAGAAGGCGCCGAGGCGGCGAGGTTGAAATTTCTGTAGCATGGGGAGCGGACGATATATTTTTACTCGAATGTGAGGGCTTAACCTCTATAAACTCCTAACATCAAAGAAATACGGCAAAAAGACCGGCGTTCTCTGGGGAATTTGCGACGATTTCGCACAAGATGCGTCGGACGTCACATCATCTATGCCCTTGATTGACTTGAACTGGGCGAAAGCCTAATCATTGCGGCCATAACGAATGGTTCCTAAGCGGCGATCTGCCGCATGGGATGAAAAGGGAATGTGAAGGGGCGGACCCAATCCGGGCGTTCTCATCACAGCCGACCCCGCGACTGTAGAGCGGTCAGGGTCTTTCGTTCTGTTTGCAGGGTATTCCGTCTGCGGTTTGCATGGGGCGACCGGGCGGGACAGCCGCAAGCCGAAAAAAAAGCCACTGGCGTGGCATCATGATCAATCGGGGCAGGACGCCTCTCATTCTACGAATCGTCCGCCTTTTCATGATGTGTCTGCCGGGAAGGCGAGAAAGATCCGCTGGTGCACGATCGGGGGCGACCGGTTTCGGTCCGCCCCCGTCGCGGTGCCTTATCCGCGAGCCAGGAGACCTGCCAAGCGTGCCGGGCGAAGAGCCTGTTTCGGGAACGCAAGTTCCGCTGCCAGCACGGAGGTTGTCATGGCGCAAGACGAGTTTTCGGCGTGTAGACGCCCGTTTCCGGTTTCAGCGCCACGCTGCCGACCCGCGCTTTCGTGCGGGAGCGGGAATAGCTGATGTCTTCCGCGACCTCCCGGTCTGTCTTCGTCCTCGGTGGGGCGCGCTCCGGCAAATCCAGATTCGCCGAATCCCTGATTTTGGACACTGGCCTCGAACGTCACTACGTGGCGACAGGGCAGGCGTGGGATGACGAGATGCGCGAGCGCATTGCACAGCATCGTGCCGATCGCGGGGACTTGTGGCAGACGCATGAGGAGCCGGTCGATCTCGTCGCGCAGCTCGCCGCCATCGACGCCGAAGGACGCGCTGTTCTCGTGGACTGCCTGACGCTTTGGGTGACCAATCTGATGATGGCGGAACGAGACATGATGTCGGAGTTTGCCGCTCTTACGAAATTCCTGCCGGAAGCGAGATCGAGGCTCGTTCTCGTGTCCAACGAGGTGGGCCTTGGAATCGTGCCGGAAAATCGCATGGCGCGCGAGTTTCGCGATCACGCCGGCCGTCTGCACCAGATGGTCGCGGCGGCAAGTGCCGAAGTTTATTTTATCGCAGCGGGTCTGCCGCTGAAAATGAAGGGTTAATCCATATGAACCAGCAAAAGATTCCCGCCACCGTCATCACCGGCTTTCTCGGCGCCGGCAAGACGACGATGATCCGCAACCTCCTGCAGAATGCCGGCGGCAAGAAGATCGCGCTGATCATCAACGAATTCGGCGATCTCGGCGTCGACGGCGACGTGCTTAAGGGCTGCGGCGCGGAGAACTGCACCGAAGACGATATCATCGAGCTGACCAACGGCTGCATCTGTTGCACCGTCGCCGACGACTTCATTCCCACCATGACGAAACTCCTGGAGCGCGATGCGCGTCCGGATCACATTGTTATCGAGACCTCGGGTCTTGCGCTACCGCAGCCGCTGGTCGCAGCCTTCAACTGGCCTGATATCCGCACCCACGTCACCGTCGATGGCGTCATCACCGTGGTCGATAGCGCCGCTGTTGCCGCCGGCCGCTTCGCTGACGATCACGATGCGGTGGAGGCTCGCCGCGTCGAGGACGATTCGCTCGACCATGAAAGCCCGATCGAGGAATTGTTCGAGGATCAGCTGACCTGCGCCGATCTCATCGTGCTCAACAAGACTGATCTGATCGATGTCGCCGGTCTCGGCCGCGTCCGCGCCGAAGTTGCCTCGCGCACGGCCCGCAAGCCGACGATCATCGAGGCGAAGAACGGCGATGTGCCGGCCGCCGTCCTGCTCGGTCTCGGGATCGGCACGGAAGACGATATCGTCAACCGCAAATCGCATCACGAGCTTGAGCATGAGGATGGCACGCCGCACGACCATGACGAGTTCGACAGCTTCATCGTCGAACTCGGCCCGATTGCCGATCCTGTGGCTTTCGTTGATGCGCTGAAGGGCGTGATCGCAGAGCATGACGTACTGCGCCTCAAGGGCTTCGTCGATGTCCCCGGCAAGCCTATGCGCCTGCAGCTGCAGGCCGTCGGTAGCCGTATCGATACCTACTTCGATCGCGCCTGGACACCGGGCGAAGCCCGTGCAACCCGGCTTGTGGTCATCGGTTTGCATGAGATGGACGAGGCGATCGTTCGCAAGGCGATCGAGGCGCTGGTCTAAGGTCAGTCCATGCACCTCCTCCTAGCTCAAAAGGGAACGATCAGTGACGGCGAAGAGGCGATCGATCTTGGGCAGTCGCCCGGCGATATCCTTTTTCTGTCGGCCGCCGATACCGAGCTTGCGGCGATTGCCGCAGCGCACGGCGGGGGCGACCGTTCCCTTCGGCTTGCGAGCCTGATGAGCCTCAAGCATCCGATGTCGGTAGATACCTATGTCGACCGGACAGCACGGCATGCGAAGCTCATCATCGTCCGGGCGCTGGGAGGGGCAAGTTATTTCCATTATGCGCTGGAGGCGCTGCACGCCTGTGCGGCGCGCCGGGGTGTCTTGATTGCTGTATTGCCGGGGGATTCAAAGCCCGATCCTGGGTTGACGCCCTTCTCCAATGTCGCGCTGGATGATCTCAATGCGCTCTGGTCCTATCTGATCGAGGGTGGCGAGACGAACTCGAAGGCGTTTGTCGCCTATGCCGAGGCGATGTTGTCGGGTGCGGAGAAGCCGATGCCTGCCGTGCCCTTGATGAAGGCCGGCATATGGTGGCCGGGCCGGGGCGTGATCGGCGTCGAGGAGTGGAAGAGAGTTTCCAAAACCGAGCTGTCGATCCCTGCAGGATTCGAACCTCCGACCGTGGCGATCTCCTTCTATCGCGCTCTCGTACAGAGCGGCGAGACAAAGCCTGTCGAAGCCATGATGCAGGCGCTTATCGGCGAGGGCATGCGGCCGCTGCCGGTGTTTGCCTATAGCCTCAAAGATCCGGTCTCTGTCGGCATCCTTGAAAGCGTCTTTACCGAATTGAAGCCGGGTGTGGTCATCAATTCCACCGGTTTTGCCGTTTCGGCGCCAGGCGCGGCTCGCCAGGCGACGGTTCTGGAGACAGGTGACGCCGTCGTCCTGCAGGCCATCTTCTCGGCTTCGTCGAAGGAGGCGTGGGAGGCATCCTCGCAGGGACTGTCGGCGCGTGATCTCGGCATGAATGTGGCGCTGCCCGAAGTCGATGGGCGTGTTCTTGCCCGCGCCGTGTCCTTCAAGGCGGCGGCTCGCTATGACGAAAGGGTCGAGGCCAATATCGTCGCCAGCGAACCGCTCGAGGATCGCATGCGCTATACGGCGCGGCTTGCCGCCAATTGGGCGCGGCTGCGCAACACGTCGCCCGACGATCGCCGTGTCGCGCTGGTTCTGGCGAACTATCCCAACCGCGATGGACGCTTGGGCAACGGTGTCGGACTCGATACACCGGCCGGCACGATCGAGGTGCTGAAGGCGATGCGGGCGGTTGGCTATGGCGTTGCCGATCTGCCTTCCGATGGCGATGCGCTGATGCGGCATCTGGCGGAGGGGCCGACAAATTCGGGGCATGACGGGCGCATGGTCCGCGAGAGGCTTTCCTTCAGCGACTACAAGGATTTCTTTTCGTCGCTTCCCCAACAGATTCAGGATGACATCGTAAGCCGCTGGGGTGAGCCGGAGGCTGATCCCTATGCACTCGATAACGGCTTTGCCCTGCCGTTCGCCCGCTTCGGCGAGATACTGGTCGGCATCCAGCCGGCACGCGGTTACAACATCGATCCGAAGGAAAGCTATCATTCTCCCGATCTCGTTCCGCCCCACGGCTATCTCGCCTTTTATGCGTTCCTGCGCCACTCCTTCGGTGCCCATGCGGTCATCCATATGGGCAAGCATGGCAATCTCGAATGGCTGCCCGGCAAGGCACTGGCGCTGTCGGAAAGTTGTTATCCGGAAGCGATCCTCGGGCCGCTGCCGAACCTCTATCCCTTCATCGTCAATGATCCCGGCGAGGGCACGCAGGCCAAGCGCCGCACCAGCGCCGTCATCATCGATCATCTGACGCCGCCGCTGACGCGCGCTGAAAGCTATGGCCCCCTCAAGGATCTGGAGGCGCTGGTCGACGAATATTATGAGGCTTCGGGCGGCGATCCGCGCCGCATCCGTCTGCTGCGCAAGCAGATCCTCGATCTCGTCGCCGATATCGGTCTCGATCAAGATGCCGGCATCGCCAAGGGTGAGGGCGAAGATGAGGCCTTGCGCAAGCTGGATGCCTATCTCTGCGATCTCAAGGAAATGCAGATTCGCGATGGATTGCACATCTTTGGCGTTTCGCCTACCGGACGATTGCTGACTGATTTGACGGTAGCGCTGGCGCGGGTGCCGCGCGGGCTGGGCGAGGGGGGCGATCAGAGCCTGCAGCGGGCGATTGCACGGGATGCTTTTGAGACTTGGGATACTGAAGGAAGCGCTCCGGCTCAAAAGCCATTTGATCCGCTGGATTGCGATATGGCCGCCGAATGGACCGGCCCGCGCCCCGTTATTCTCCAAGATATCTCCGACGCTCCCTGGCGCACACATGGCGACACGGTCGAACGCATCGAACTTCTGGCTGCAAAACTCGTCGATGGCGAGATAATTTGCCCCTACAACTGGCCAGAGAGCGGCATTGTTCTCGGCGAAATTGCCGCAACGCTCCAGCCATCCATCCTCGCCTGCGGCGAAGCCGAAATCGCGGCGCTGCTGAAGGGTCTGGACGGCCGTTTCGTTCCGCCCGGTCCCTCCGGTGCGCCGACGCGGGGACGGCCGGATGTGCTCCCGACCGGTCGGAATTTCTATTCGGTCGACAGCCGTGCCGTGCCGACACCGGCGGCCTATGAGCTCGGTAGTAAATCGGCCGAATTGCTTATCCGCCGATATGTTCAGGATCACGGCGAGTGGCCCGTTTCCTTCGGCCTGACGGCGTGGGGCACGTCGAACATGCGAACCGGCGGCGATGATATCGCGCAGGCGCTGGCATTGATCGGCGTCAAGCCCGTCTGGGATATGACGTCGCGCCGTGTCACCGGCTACGAAATCATTCCGCCAGCGATGCTCCGGCGGCCGCGTGTCGATGTCACGCTGCGCATCTCAGGCTTCTTCCGTGATGCTTTTCCCGAGCAGATCGCTTTATTTGACAAGGCAATCCGCGCTGTCGGCATGCTGGAAGAGGATGAGACCGACAATCCGATTGCGGCGCGCATGCGGGGCGAGATTGCGCGGCTTGAAGCCGCCGGCCTCGACAAGGCTGCCGCCAGCCGCCGAGCCGGCTATCGCATTTTCGGATCCAAACCCGGAGCTTATGGTGCCGGTCTGCAGGCGCTTATCGATGAGAAAGGCTGGGAGCGGCGCGCGGATCTGGCCGAGGCCTATCTCGTCTGGGGTAGCTATGCGTACGGAGCCGGCGAGGAAGGCAGAGCCGAGCGCGGCGTCTTCGAGGAGCGGTTGCGCTCGATCCAGGCGGTGGTGCAGAACCAAGACAATCGCGAACACGACCTGCTCGACAGCGACGACTATTATCAGTTCGAGGGTGGCATGGCGGCGGCGGCCGAGCAGCTCGGCGGGGTGCGGCCTTCGATCTATCACAACGATCATTCGAGGCCGGAAAAGCCTGTGATCCGTTCGCTGGAAGAAGAGATCGGTCGCGTGGTGCGCGGGCGCGTCGTCAATCCCAAATGGATCGACGGCATCATGCGCCACGGCTACAAGGGTGCCTTTGAGATCGCCGCAACGGTGGACTATCTTTTCGCCTTTGCCGCGACGACGGGTGCGGTACGCAATCATCATTTCGAGGCGGTCTACCAGGCCTTCGTCGTCGATCAGCGCGTGCGCGATTTTATGGCTGAGAAGAATCCGGCCGCGCTAACGGATATGCGGGAACGCTTGCTGGAGGCGATCGATCGCAATCTCTGGACTCCGAAAAGCAATTCGGCGCGGTTCGATCTGGAAAGCCTGAAGGATGGAAAAGAGGTGGCGGCATGAATGCGGTCCACGCGCTTTTGATTGCCTTTCGGAACTATCTTCTATCGCGCACCGACTTGACGCTGAAGCATTTCATCGATGGTTTTGACTGGTCGATGGAGGAGCGGTCGCTTGCGGCGCGAGATCTGCCTGTCGTTCGTAATCTTCGCGAAATGCATCCGGCAGGGAACGGAGCGGAAGGAGCGCTGTTCGACGAGCTCTCGCGCGCAGCTGATGTGCTGCATTGGGCTCAGACCTACAGCATCACCGATTTCGGCAGCGATTTTCTTGAGAAATACGGCTGGGTCGAGCTGTTCGGCACGCGCGGACATTTCGCAAGCGAGGAGATGGCCGGTGGTTTCCTGTTGCTGGGGCGTGGCGTACATTACCCGGATCACCATCACACGGCCGAGGAAATCTATATCCCGCTGACCGATGGCTCGCTGTGGAGCAAGGATGGACAGCCATTCCTGCCGCACTGGTCGGGCGGGATCATCCATCACCCTTCGAATATCCGCCATGCCATGCGCACCGAAGATGAGCCGCTTGTCGCGCTCTATCTCTGGCGCGGCGGGCCGCTGGCACAAAAATCGATCATATCCGGGAGACTATAATGAGCGACGAATTGGCCGAAAGCGGCGCGGACACACCGAAGAACGACGATGCCCGTCATGCCGACAAGATGGCCAAGAAGAAGGCCGCGCGCGACAAGATCATGGCAACCAAGACCGACGAGAAGGGTCTGATCATTGTTCATACCGGCAAGGGCAAAGGAAAATCCTCCTCCGCTTTCGGCATGATCTTCCGTCATATCGCCCATGGAAAACCCAGCGCCGTGGTGCAGTTCATCAAGGGTGCCATGTGGACCGGTGAGCGCGACCTGATCGAGAAGCATTTCTCCGATCTCTGCCAGTTTCATACGATGGGCGAGGGATTCACCTGGGAGACGCAGGATCGCGCCCGCGACGTGGCGGCCGCCTCTGCTGCCTGGGAAAAGGCCAAGGAACTGATCCGCGACGAGCGCAATTCCATGGTGCTGCTCGATGAGATCAACATCGCGCTTCGTTACGACTATCTCGATATCAACGAGGTGCTGGAATTTCTCAGGAACGAAAAGCCCTACATGACCCATGTCGTTCTGACGGGCCGCAACGCCAAGGAAGAGCTGATCGAGATCGCCGATCTCGTCACCGAGATGGAGTTGATCAAGCATCCCTTCCGTTCCGGCATCAAGGGTCAGCCTGGCGTCGAGTTCTGATCAACGGTCGGGCTTTCAAGCATCCGGCAGCATCGCTCTCAGCGCTTCCGCAGTCTGCGGGTTTGCTGGGAAGAAGGATTCGATCGCGAGTTCCGACAGAGTGACATCGACAGGTGTGCCGAAGACGGTCGTCGTGGACAGGAAAGAGAGTTGTCCCGCCTCGGTGATAAGCTCCAGCGGCACCGCAATCCCGGCAAAGTCCTGTTCCGGGGCGGTTTTGTGCATCGCGGGTGCCGGATAGGCCGACAGTTCCTCCAGCAGCCTTGTTAGCACTGGATCGCCGGTTGCCGAGATCTGCTGGCGCAGCCGTTCCAACAGATGCGCGCGCCATTCGGCGAGATTGGCGATCCGTGGTGCCAGACCCTGGGGATGCAGGCTGAGCCGGAGAACATTGATCGACCCCTCGGTGAGCGAGGTATCGACGACGCCGGCGAGCAGCGGTGCGACCGCAGCGTTGGCGGCGACCAACGTCCAATGCCGGTCGACCGCCAGAGCCGGGAAGGGCTCATGCCCCTTCAAGATCATGTCGATGGCGCGCCTTGCCGGGGCAAGTGCTGGATCGTCGAGTTTGCGTTCGGGAAAGACCGGGGCAAATCCCGCCGCGAGAAGCATTGGGTTGCGCTCGCGCAGGGGTATGCCGAGCCTCTCTGCGAGATGCATGAGCATCTCGCGGCTTGGAAGCGAGCGCCCGCTCTCAATGAAGCTGAGATGTCGTTGCGAAACATCGGCTTCAAGGGCGAATTCGAGCTGGCTCAGGCGGCGTCGCTGCCGCCATTCGCGCAGGTAATCGCCGAGAGAGCGGGCAGGGCTCATCATGCCGCAACCGGCAGTTGGTCGATAAAGCCGTGAACGGACTTCAGCCGGTCGCCTTCCAATATGGCGAAATCCGTACCCTTGATCAGCGGCTCGGCATCGACCGGACCGAAGCCCCAGGAGAAGCGCAGATTGTCGCCATGGCGGTCGCCGTCGGAAATCAACGTGAAGCGAAAACCGGGGAAGCGGTCGTGCGCGGCCGTGACCAGCGCGTGGATCTGCTCGCGGTTGTCGGCGCGCATCATCGGGTCGATATAGCTGCAGTGCTCCGTCCAAGCTTCGGCAATAAGGGCACGACGGCGCTCGGCATCGACCTCGTTCCAGATGGCGATGTAACGTTCGGCAATGATAGCGGCTTCAGTCATCGGTCAACTCCTTTGGGTCGCCTGAACCGTTCAGGCAGGGCGATCATCGGTGCGTATCGAAGCAGTATCAATTACGTCGGAGGTAATCAAAGTCCGTTTCTTACAGCCCGAGCCAGACCCGCACAGGATGGGTCGGGTCTGCCAGAAGTTTTATGGCAAAGGCGATGCAGACGATGACGAGCAGCGGCTTGATGAGCTTTGCGCCGATGCGCATGGCAAGTCGCGAGCCGAGCTGGGCGCCGAGGAATTGGCCGAGTCCCATGGTCAGACCAACTTTCCAAAGGATGGCGCCGGAGAAGGTAAAGACGATCAGGCTGCCGAGGTTCGAGCCGAAATTGAGCAGCTTCGTATGGGCCGTCGCTTTCAACAGACCGAAGCCCGCGAGCGTCACGAAGGCGAGCATCAGGAATGAACCCGTGCCTGGCCCGAATGCGCCGTCGTAGAAGCCGATCAGCGGCACGAACGTAACGCCAAAAAGGCCTGCGCTCATACGCCGATGCTTCTCGACGTCGCCCAAATTCGGCTTGACGGCGAAATAGAGCGCGATGGCGATCAGCAGGAACGGCAGGATGATGCGCAGCACCTCGCTCGGCATGACCGTTGCCAGCATTGCGCCGAACATGCCGCCGATCACGGCCATAAGTGCCATGGGCAGCTGTTCTCGAAGCTGCACATGCCCTTGCCGTGCATAGGCGATGGTTGCAGAGGCCGAGCCGAAGATCGATTGCAGCTTGTTGGTGCCGAGCGTCTGCAAAGGCGGTATGCCCGCGAGCAACATGGCGGGTACGGTCACCAATCCGCCGCCGCCGGCGATGGAGTCGACAAAACCGGCAAAGAAAGCGGTGGCAAAGAGCAGAAGCAGGATCTGAAGGGTGATGTCGTGCAAGGCGGAAACTCTGGGGCTTGAAATCAAAGGCCTTCTTGCACTCCCGCAGCGCCATGGCAATCGCCTGCGGGACACAGCGAGCAAAATTGACGAGCCGGGTTCGAGTGGTTACAGCTATCGGCGTCCGCCGCCGTCACCGTGGAGTGAGCATGACGACGTATGCCGATTTCACCCGCCGTTACATTCTCGGCCTGGGCTGCGAGAGCGGCGCCGACTGGAATGATGTCCGAATGCTGGTGGAGAGAGCCTTGCAGCAGGTTGGCATCGGAAGCGAGCAGCTTCTGGCGGTGGTTTCGATCGACACGCGCATGGACGAGCCGGCCATCCTCGAGGTTGCCACGCATTTTCGGCTGCCGGTGCGCTTCTTCAAAGCGGCGGCGCTCGAGCAGGAGACGCCTCGCCTGAAAAACCCGTCCGAGCTGGTCTTTGCCCATGTCGGTTGCCATGGCGTCGCCGAGGCGGCAGCCTTGGCGGCTGCCGGTCCCGATGCAGAGCTCGCGCTTCCCAAGATGAAGTCCGGCGCTGCTACCGTGGCAATCGCCAGGATCGCCTGAGCGGCGAAATCGCCGCGAATTCCACAAATGATCCATGCGACGCCATGGCAGCATTTCGCCATCGGCGGATCTCGTGTATTCCAGTAGTTCAAGCATGGTCCGCGACGGGAGGAACTTTCCGGAAGATCAAGCTTATTCAGTATGTTGGTAAGGAAAAAACATGCATAAGGTCATTTATGATACGGATCCGGGCGTCGATGACGCCATGGCGCTTCTCTTCCTGCATCGTCACCCGAATATCGATCTTCTGGGCGTGACGACGGTTTTCGGCAACGCCTCCGTTGATACGACGACGCGCAACGCGCTGTTCCTGAAGCGCGAGTGGAATATTCCGTGCCCCGTGGCTCGCGGCGCCAGCGTCACGTTCGATCCTTCACGGCAGGAGCGCCCATGGCCGACGATGGTTCATGGCCATAACGGCCTCGGCGACATCGACGTCCCCGAGACGATCGACCTGCCGACCGATCCGCGGCCGGCCTATCAGTTCATCATCGACACCGTTCGCGCCAATCCGGGCGAAGTGACCCTCGTCGCAGTCGGCCGCATGACCAATCTGGCTCTGGCGCTGAAGCACGACCCGGAGATCGCCTCGCTGGTGAAGGGCGTCGTGATCATGGGCGGCAACTTCTATGTGCCGGGCAATGTCTCCCCGGTGGCTGAGGCCAATATCCATGGCGATCCGGAAGCCGCCGATTTCATCGTCAAGGCGCCGTGGAAGGTTGTCGTCGTCGGTCTTGACGTCACGTCGGTGACAACGATGAGCCGCAGCTACCTTGCAGACATGGCAAAGGCGGGTGGCCCGTCCGTGCAGTTGTTGGCCGACCTCTCGCAATCCTACATCGACTTCTACAAGCATGCGGTCGAAGACGGCATGATGGTGCACGACAGCTGCGCCTGCGTCTACGTCGTGGCGCCGGAGCTGTTCGACACGATCGAAGGATCGATGCGTGTTGTCTGCGGCGGCATTGCCGATGGCCAGACTGTTATCAAGCAGGACGGCCGCCGCTTCCCGCCTGGTGATTGGGACAATCTGCCGAGCCAGATCGCCTGCACGGGTATTCGCTCGCAGCAGGTCCTGGACCTGATCCGGGACGTCATCGTCGGCAAAGTGAAGCACTAAGCCTCTGACGCGAAGAGGGCTCGGGCTCTCTTCGCGCTATCCTTCTCTGCAGACCGGGAATTTCGCCGCCTGTCATTTGGGTCAACCGCATTTTCGGAAGCGTTGCCCCCACAAACCGAGCTGCGGGCATTGAGGTTTCGGTTCTCGTCGTGGTCGGAAGCGGCATTCGTTCCGACCAAATGCGGACGCTCCCATGAGCCGCCTCGAAGCGAGAGGGAGACCGCCTTATCCTGTTCTCAACATTGCAATTTCGCCCATGCGGGCATAGGACAGATGGGATGAGCGATACCGCATTTTCCAATCTTCCGGCACTTGAGCCGGGCTCCGTCTGGCTCGTGGGTGCCGGGCCGGGAGACGCAGGGCTGTTGACCCTGCTGGCCGCCAAGGGGCTGACCGAAGCCGATATCGTCGTGCATGACGCCCTCGTGAACGAGGATTGCCTGAAGCTCGCCCGCCCGGGTGCGGTGCTTGAATATGCCGGCAAGCGCGGCGGAAAGCCTTCGGCCAAGCAGCGGGATATTTCGTTGCGCCTCGTGGAACTGGCGCGCGCCGGCAAGCGTGTTCTGCGCTTGAAGGGCGGTGATCCCTTCGTCTTCGGACGAGGTGGTGAGGAAGCCTTGACCCTGGTCGAGCATGGCATTCCCTTCCGCATCGTTCCCGGCATTACCGCCGGCATCGGGGGGCTTGCCTATGCCGGCATTCCCGTTACCCATCGTGACGTCAATCACGCCGTTACATTCCTGACCGGCCATGATTCGTCGGGTCTCGTACCTGACGCGATCAACTGGGATGCGATCGGCAAAGGCTCGCCCGTTATCGTCATGTATATGGCGATGAAACATATTGCCCAGATCAGCACCAATCTCATCGCGGCCGGTCGCCCGGCGGACGAGCCGGTCGCTTTCGTCTGCAATGCGGCAACGTCCACGCAACAGGTGCTGGAGACGACGCTTGGTCGGGCGACGGCCGATGTCGAAGCCTCGGGTTTGGAACCTCCCGCCATCGTCGTCGTCGGCGAAGTCGTGAAATTGCGACCCTCCCTCGATTGGCTCGGTGCACTTGCCGGTCGCAAGCTGCTACCCGCGACGGAGACGCATGCAGGAAACGGGCATAGGGTGTCGGCATGAGCGGCGTGATGATAGCCGCCCCGGCATCCGGCTCCGGCAAAACCACTTTTACGCTTGGCCTGCTGCGGGCGTTGCGGCAGAAGAATATCCCCATCGCGCCAGGCAAGGCCGGTCCCGATTATATCGACCCCGCCTTTCATGCCGCCGCGGGAGGGTCACCCTGTCTCAATTTCGACCCATGGGCCATGCGCCCCGAGCTCATTTCCGCCAACTCGGCGCTGCATCGCGTCGGAGGACGGATGCTCGTCATCGAGGCGATGATGGGGCTATTCGACGGCGCGGCCGACGGCTCCGGATCGCCGGCCGATCTCGCTGCTCTGCTCAATCTTCCGATCGTGCTGGTGATCGATGTCTCGCGCATGTCGCATTCCGTTGCGGCTGTCGTCAGCGGTTTCGCCAATTTCCGGGCCGATATTCGTATCGCGGGCGTCGTGCTCAATCGTGTCGCCAGCGAGAGACATGAGGGGATGCTGCGTCGGGCGCTGGATGCGGTGCGGATGCCTGTTTTTGCCGTGATCGGCAGTGACAAGAGCCTGGCGCTGCCGGAGAGACATCTGGGGCTTGTGCAGGCGGGAGAGCATGTCGCGCTGGAACATTTCATCGAAACTGCGGCCGGGATCGTATCCAAGGCATGCAATTTCGAGATGCTGTTGAGGGTAGCGCAGCAGAATATCGTGCGCCCGTCGGCCGCCAATATCGCGCGGCTCATGCCGCTCGGGCAGCGTATCGCAGTGGCCCGGGATATGGCTTTTGCCTTCTGCTATGAACACATGCTGCTCGGTTGGCGGCGACGCGGCGCAGAGATTTCCTTCTTTTCGCCTTTAGCGGACGAGGCGCCTGCGGATGACGCCGATGCGATCTATCTGCCCGGCGGCTATCCTGAACTGCATGCGGGCAAGCTCGCAGGCGCTCATCAATTCCATCAGGGTATGAGGGATGCGGCGGCGCGCGGGGCGCGAATCTATGGCGAGTGCGGTGGCTATATGGTGCTCGGCGACGGGCTAATCGATGCGGAGGGAGTGCGTCATGCCATGCTCGGCCTGTTGCCCGTCGTGACCAGCTACGAGAAGCGGCAGCGACATCTGGGTTATCGGCGTTTGATGCCGCTCGGCTCATTCTTTCAAAAGCCGATGACGGCGCATGAGTTTCACTATTCGACTATCGTTTCGGAAGGCGAGGCGGATCGTCTGTTTGCTGTCAGGGATGCTCTTGACGCCGATTTGGGCGCGGCTGGACTTCAGCGTGCCAACGTCGCTGGCTCCTATATGCATCTGATCGATCTTGCCGGTGATGTTGAATGACGGACAAGATCGTACATGGCGGCGGCATTACCGCTGCCGCTCGTCAATATGGCGGCCGGCCGGAAGACTGGCTGGATCTGTCAACCGGCATCAACCCCAATCCC
>NZ_JAELUG010000476.1 GCF_016429255.1 Rhizobium sp. ASV8 | reverse complement strand
GGTTGTGGGAGAGGCCGTAGTCTCCGAGGTTCGGAATTGGTGGCAACATGACTGTTTGGAGTGTTTCGGCTGATGCCTTGCGCGAATTCAAAGTTCAGCGACCAGGCCGACAACTAGGAAACGAGCGGACTCTGTAAAAGGTCGGGTTTACGCTGAGAATCCAGAGAAGAAAAGAAAAAAAAATTAGGGCCAAGGTTCCTCATATGTTCCTTTGGCTGAGGATTGTGATACTGTCATTCAGAAAATGTAGTTGAAAGAGAGGAAACAACTCCCACAGTCCTGTCTAGCCGTCAAATATGTGCGACTCTTCGGGATCAGCCGGCTCTAGGGATGGCAGACTTGTGTGACGCCCTTTCACTGCTCTGCGTCTGGTAAGAACCTTTTTGGCTGCGCTGCCCCGCCAAAATTTCTGGGCCTGATGAGCACGATAGTTCGACAGCCTACCTAC
>NZ_JAELUG010000475.1 GCF_016429255.1 Rhizobium sp. ASV8 | reverse complement strand
GTCTCGTGGGCTCGGAGATGTGTATAAGAGACAGACCCAAGAGACATCAACTCGCTTCTCTCGTTTCGTTATAAATCAAGACGCCACTAAATAGGTCTCATCCGCATGGCACATAACTACTCGTAGAGGAGATGTCTCGGTTGTAGACCACAAGATCTTACACCGTGGCTTTGTGGTCGTTAATACTCTGCCCACATATCGTCTCGTAACCCATTTTATATAATGCATGCCAATGACAGCCAAGAAAAAGGAATAAAGAGAAAGCAGTTTTAGAGACAGTGACGTATACACTTAATATATTTAATCGGTTTATAGCATGCTAGGCGGATCCGCGGATATGTGACTGGGCAACGTAGGACAATGATCTAAAAAGTTGTCTTAACAAGACAGCCGAGACAATTCTGCGGAGTGATACGTGTTTAGACCATCTTTTACTATAGCGTACCAT
>NZ_JAELUG010000474.1 GCF_016429255.1 Rhizobium sp. ASV8 | reverse complement strand
CTCTTGCATAGATTATGGCCCAATTTCTGCCGCGACAGTCGTTCCAGCTTCCAAGTTCCATACCAAAAACATACTTCCTCGGTCACCACCATGCAGGGGCAAACAAGATAAAATCAATCTTGCCGACTATATCAATAGTACTCGAATGTCGTGACTTCCGGCTACCGCTTTCAACCCAAAATCCAAGCCTCGAGCAAGCAATTGCAGGACGAGAACGTCTTGTTATTTACACAAAATGCGACTTAGGAGCAGACAGCACAACTGCACGCCAGACACTGACGAGAGTCTACGGAGACAGAGCTATTTTTTGGGATAAGAACAAGCCGGAAACGACTGTGGCTTTACTAAGAAGGCTGAGGCATGCCGCGCAGACGCTCGACTCACTCACAGGTCTTCGAGCCATTGTTGTAGGGATGCCAAATGTCGGAAAGAGTACCCTTCTGAACTC
>NZ_JAELUG010000473.1 GCF_016429255.1 Rhizobium sp. ASV8 | reverse complement strand
TCCATATTCGGCATCACTGAGATTGTCTTGACGGCCCTGGTCGTCGAGGTATCCGAGAGGAATATTGTGCTCGCGAGTGCCGACACCGCGGCCGGTGACGTTGAGAAGGCCGCCGGGGCTGGCACCAGTCTCGTTTCGGGAATAGAGCCGAGCCTGAAGCAAGCCGGTGAGGTGAGAATTGCTCATGGCGCTTTCCAGGTCGGTATATGCCGTCTTTAGCGGATCGGAGCTGTTTAGGCTATAAAAGTCGACGAAGGATTGCTGAAGCATGACGCGGGTGCTGACAGTCTGGCAGATGGTCCAGACGAGGTTGATTTCGGCGCTGATGCGCGAGGCACGCAGCGACGCCGTCAGGGAAAGGCCGCCGGATTCGACGTCGACGACGAAGCCATGGCCAAAGATCCATGTCGGGACGGAAACGATGGCGAGGGCGACGAGGACGGCGAAGA
>NZ_JAELUG010000472.1 GCF_016429255.1 Rhizobium sp. ASV8 | reverse complement strand
GAACGTCTAGCGCATTGTTACAACAGTTGGAAAATGAACCTAGCGATGCCAACCATAAACGTAACAACGCCACGCTCGCTTTTGTCTTTCGCCACGTGCGGATCAACACCCTGATGAAAACTTTGTCGGGCAAAAATGGCATTCTTCATCTGCACGGTTGGAAACGGTGCTAGTTCTCGAAAAATCCTTTGCTTTGTGGCACTCTTAGCTTCTGGACCATGTCAGGATTCCCCACGCTGGCGCTTGATATCGCCTTGGAGCGCGGCCCACGCCAGTCTCTTGGCGTGTATCTTCATTCGCCCCAAGGCTTACAGCTGGCCTCCTCATTTTCGCGTGGAGAAATAAGCAGCGAAACTGGCCATGGCTTATCTGCCCATGTTACCAACAACGGTTCTCGTACCCCAGACGCTACCTCCACGCCGTGGCGGGTCAGCTTCTGAGGGCAGGGC
>NZ_JAELUG010000471.1 GCF_016429255.1 Rhizobium sp. ASV8 | reverse complement strand
TGCCAAGAATGAGTATGTCAGTCTCTATTGACTCGCCGGATACAGCGCTTAGCGCTCGCAGATATAGCGATTCGGCGGCGAGTAGGCGGCCTTGATGGGAGAAGAGATCCCCAAGTGCAGTGATAGCTGACACGAAAGCCGCGTCCTGAACAACGCATAGCGAGTCCTCACGCATCAGCCATTGACGGCATTTCTCGGCATGCGGCAATAGACGCTTCTGAAGCACCCAAAACTTTGGCTCGGTGCTTGGTGGGACGGCCCGAGCCACAGCAAAGAGCGACATTCTCCGGCAGACTGCCACTTCTCCCGGTCTTTGACGTACACAAGAGATCCATTTCTGCACCACAGGGTGCAAGGAAAAGCTCCCGTTCTCGTTCTTCTGGATGAGGGACCGCCGCAACAGCATTTTCATCGCTGAAAGGAAGCCACCTTCGTGGGCCAGGATTTCC
>NZ_JAELUG010000470.1 GCF_016429255.1 Rhizobium sp. ASV8 | reverse complement strand
GCAGAGGGCTGTTAAAAAAACGACTTGTCAGTATCGTCTCTTAATGTCATAAGAGAGAAGAGCAAAGCAGCTTCTTCAGGCCGCGTTCATTGATAAGAAACCTACTTGAGCAATTGGAGGCATGGCAAATCTGAGCGACAGATTGGCCATGGGATCCATCAACTCCTGCGTCCCATCATCCTCGATGTGCTCATTCTGCTCAAACGCAGGCCGGCTGTATCTCGATACGAGAGAATCCATCCTGGGCTATTCGTATCTGGTCGTATGATGGAAGGATTATATGCGGGTTGCGGGCGATGAAGGACGAGGGCGTCTCTTGTCAACGACGTAATCAGTTTTGGCTCGGGTAGTCCGCCTCGTCAAGCGCGAATGCAGGTACCTGAATCTTCAAAAGCAGCAAAGGGTACAGGGGGAAACGTTTCGCTGATGAAGGACGAGACAATTGTATGA
>NZ_JAELUG010000469.1 GCF_016429255.1 Rhizobium sp. ASV8 | reverse complement strand
AGTACACGCTCACGTCATCGAACACCGTCTCCGCCACCACAACATACGCGACAGTCTTCGCGGCCGACAAGGTCAGCGCGCCAAGCGGAGAGAGAAACAACAGCTCCGGTGAAAGACTTCTCGAACCAGTCACCGCGAATAAAGCTCCGCGTCGGACGATCCGGAGATATTCCGCTGGTGCATCCCGGCCAGGTGAGGAAGAGACCGAAGATTGGCACAAGCTTTGAAGATTTCTGGGAGCGGGCTGGTGATATTGCGGTCGAAGAAGGCGGTCTTCAGGCGTCCGAAGATGGCCCTGTATACACAGACGAGCTGGCGCAAAGAGATGCGCGGCTGATACTGCGCATTGAAGACGAGGCTGAGCCGGGTGGGATTCTTGCCCCGGGACGGTGCTCCCTGTTTGCGCCCGACGTGGAAGATGAAGTTCCTAGACAGTGGGCTCGCCAAGAT
>NZ_JAELUG010000468.1 GCF_016429255.1 Rhizobium sp. ASV8 | reverse complement strand
CGCGTAAAGAGGCCCCACAGGCCACAAGGGCTATTGATACTGACACTTCTTGTAACGGAAAAGTGGCTGCAATTAAGACCATTGGTCTAATAAATGGGTTTTTGTAATGCTAGATATCTAATTTTATATAAGCTTATATTCTGAAAAAATATTGTTTAAAAATGAAAGCGTTGCCTTTCGACAGAGATGTTTCGTATGAATCATCAACTGCGCGCTCACCGGGCGGGAGACTCCCGTCCCCTCTAATCTCCGACCTGGTGATCCAAGCATACTCAAGTCAGAACTAGGCAATGTTTTTGCAAACTATACAGAAGACGTCAAAATTCAGCTCGCCGGGGGCTGATGCTTGTATACGGTAAGGCGCCACTATCAGCGATAAGGTTGCAGCGCAATTCTTAAACTACGTCTTGTTCAGTCTGCTAAGACGGTGTTTGACACCGGAATGCTACAA
>NZ_JAELUG010000048.1 GCF_016429255.1 Rhizobium sp. ASV8 | reverse complement strand
CCGACATTTTGCCCGACTTGACGTCGCGCTCCAGTTCGAAGCCGATCTTCTGGCCTTCGACGAGTTCGCGCATGCCGGCGCGCTCGACAGCTGAGATGTGGACGAACGCATCGGTGCCGCCATTGTCTGGCTGAATGAAGCCGAAGCCCTTGGTGGAATTAAACCATTTAACTGTGCCAGTGGTCATGATGAACCCTTTCATAGCAATAGAGAGACCACAACGCTTGCGCGTCGCAGCTGATGGATAACGATTTTTGAAAGGAAGGTTCGTTCAGGGCACGGTGCCAAACGCGCGGTAACCAAAGCTCAGCAAGCAAATATCGATAAGCCCGATATAGGCTACCCACAGCGAGATGTCAACTTTTAGTTTTTCAATCTATCAGATTACACTAAAAGGTGGTATGTCGCGGAGTTTACATCATACGCTATCTTCGATGGCGACTTTGTATATAAGTTGTTGATTATCGCTCGAATTTGACCCGCTGGGGATGCGGTTTTCTGCGCACGTCTGCAGAATCTATCAATTTCACGGGTTATCGGGCGGTCGTTGCTGGGCGGGTTCATAAGAAGAGGGTTGAGGATTGGCTCTGCGTGAACCTCGAAGCCACGAGGACTACCACGCGAGCGCGGGAGCTTGCACGGCAGGTCATGCTGCTTCTCCATGGAGCTTTTGCCGTCGTGCTGCTGCACCGCGATCCAGCTATATGGAAAGCGCCGGGAGGGCTGCCGCGCAGCTCATCAGAAGTTGAGGCGTGCTTTTCGAGGACCGCTTCGTGCTAACGTCAAGCGACAGCCCATATAAGTTTGAGCAGTGCACCACCATTTTCCTCAAGGGCGCGCGGAGTAACGTTTGTCACGCCAAGAAGGAGCCCGGACTTTCTGTGGCCTGAAGCGCCATACCAGCGCGAGAGTGGTGATGGAGCCAACCCGAAATCGCCGGCCCGACGGACGATCTCGACATCGGAAACCTCGTCAGGCAACGGTGCAAGAAGCGATAGCCCCCCGACGCGGGGCTGCAGACGCTGCCTTTCGAAGGGCCAGCTGTCCAGCCATGCTGCCACGATGTCGCGCCTTTCGCCGTAAAGCCTGCGTAACTTGCGCAGATGCCGCATGAGATGACCATCTGCCATGAAGGACGCGATCGCCAGCTGCGTGGCAATCGCCGATGCCGGCGCAAGACAGGCAACGATACTTGAGAAGCGCTCAACAAGATGTTCGGGAACCACGACAAACCCCAGTCTGAGCGTGGGACTGATCGTCTTGCTGAACGTTCCAATATGGATGACCCTTCCCGCCCCATCGAGCGACGCCAAGGCGGGCGCCGCCCGGCCGGTCAGTTGCAGTTCTCCCAGATAGTCATCCTCGATAATGAAAGCGCCGGCCGTGCCAGCCCAATCGAGCAACGCGCGCCTTCGCGTCAGAGACATGGTGATCCCCAAAGGCGCCTGTTGGCCCGGCGTGACCACTGCGAAGGCTGAATGGCCTGCAATGGAAGCGCCGTAAGCGACATCGATACCCTCTTCGTCCACGGGGATCGCAATACTGCGGACATTGCATAGCTCCAATGCCGCGCGGGAAAGCGGATAGCCGGGATCCTCGATCCAGCCTTCCCGACCTTCGAGGCTGAGCGCTCGAACGATGAGGCCGAGTGCACCTGCGAACCCGTTGGTTACGAAGATTTGCTCTTCACGGCAGGAAAGCGAGCGCGAAATGGCGAGACTCGCGGCGATTTGCTGACGCAATATCGGCTCGCCGCGTGGATCCGGATAGGTATGTGATTTCACGGCCGCTTTTCGCGCGGCCTGAACGAGAATGCGCGACCAGGTCTTCGTCGATAGGGCATCATGGGCCGGCACGCCAAGCTGAAAAAGCCGTGGCGGATTGCTTGGAGAGGTAAGTCCGATCAATGTGAAGGGGTCTTCCGAAACCGGTACTCCGGCCGTTGTCTTCGGGCGTTGCGGTGGATGATCGCTGACGAAAGTACCGGCGGGACCCGCACTGACGATCAACTGCGCATCAGTCAGTCTGTCATAGGCGGTTTTGACGGTCCCGCGCGAGACCCCAAGCTGACTCGCCAAATCCTGCCATGAAGGCAGCCGTGCACCGGGAGGCAATTGTCCGGCGACAATCGCGGTCTCGATAGACATCCGCAGTTGCTCGGGTAAGGGCGGCCCGGAACGGCGGTCGAGAGTGATGCTGAGACTTTGAAACACACTCATGGTACAAGCTTTTGATATGATCTTGGTTCTTTTTCATAGATCGTAGTGGCCATATGGTGGCTTGGCAATCGCATTCGATCACATGAGAGGTAAGATCATCATGCCCACTACAATTTTCCTGGCCGGCGCCAGCGGCGCAATCGGCCGCCGGCTCGTGCCGCTTCTTCTAGCTGCCGGACACACCGTTACCGGAACAACCCGATCCACGGAAAAGGCAAGGTTATTGGACGAATTGGGCGTCAGAGCCGTCGTTGTGGACGTGTTCGACCCGGAAGCACTGACCCGCGCCGTAGCCGCATCGAAACCCGATGTCGTCATTCATCAGCTGACTGACCTCCCCGCCGCAGTCGACCCTTCCAAAGCAGCCGACTTCGCGGCACGCAACGCAAAAATTCGTCGCGACGGCACGGCCAATCTTGTGCGTGCAGCCCTCGACGCCGGTGCCAGGCATCTCATTGCACAAAGCATCGCCTGGGCTTACGCGCCTGGCAATCAGCCGTTTGGCGAGAATGCCCCGCTCGACCTTGCTGCGCCCGCACCACGCAATATCACCGTCGGAGGTGTCGTTGCGCTTGAGCACAAGGTCCTGAAAACGCCGGAAAGGCTCACCGGCATGGTTCTGCGTTATGGCCACATCTATGGACCAGGGACGGGGACCGACACACCCGACGCAACGATCGCCGTTCATGTCGATGCCGCCGCCAACGCGGCCCTGCTTGCGATCAACCTAGCAAAGCATGGCATCTATAACGTCGCCGAGCCCAGCGCGGCCATTGTCTCGACGAAGGCCGTAACCGAACTCGGATGGGATCCGGATTTCCGGCTTTGAAAATACCCTGCAGCCAGGCCAGAGGACATTCCATCCAGATCCAGGAGCAAGATATGTCGACATCTCACTTTGAGACCAACCTATCCACCTCGTTCATCCGCAGCTGTTTTGTGGAGAGGTCCAAACAGATCGGCATGCTTGCGGCGGCGGTGCTTGCTGCCGGGGGCGCGCTAATCGTTGCCGAATTGGTCCCGCAGCAACAGGTGGACCGATCAATGAGGCATAACCGGCACGATACCAGCCCGCAGATGTCCGCGGGCGACAGAACACTGATAGCCGGCGCTCGCCCGACGACGACGGTAAGGCCGCTCTCCTGCCAAAAGCTATCTGATATGCCCGGCAAATCGCTCACATTGGTGCTCGTGGATTACCCGCCGAATGCCTATACACCGCGCCATCGCCATCCGGGGACGGTTTCTGCCTTTGTCGTCAAAGGCGTACTGCGGTCGCAGCTCTCAGGCGGGTCCGTCGGGACATACAAGGCCGGAGAGACATGGTTCGAACCGCCTGGTGCAATTCATCTCTTTGCGGAGAATACCAGCAAAACCGAACCGGCTGAAATTCTCGCAACTTTCATCACCGACGATGAATGTGGCCCGCTCGTCATTCCCGACTGAGCATAATTGGTGCTATCGTAAGGCCGCTTATCACGAGGCTTTTTTTGTTCCGATCGTGACGGCCATCGAAGCCGGAGACGAGTATTTGGCCGCAAACGCAGTAAAGGGAGTCATTACCTCGCTGATCAAGCTTTTGGCACAGTAGTGCCTTCACAGCATAGCTTCGGCGGCTGCCTTCCATCGTCGCTTGGCGCCTTGCATCGGAGCTCGCGTTCGGGCTTCCTCCAGCAGCCAATTCCCAAAGCACTGGATCGGCTCCTCGCTTAGCCGAATGGGCTCGGCTGGATGAGGCAAAAGGCCTCGGACACCCATTGGCTATCGGGCCAGGGCGCAACATGGTGCCCGTCCGCCAGCTCCATCTCGACACAAAGGCGTGGCACCAATGCCACGCCGAGTCCTGCCAAGGCAGCCTCGATCAGCAAGCCGTGGAGATCGAACCGAGCATCAACCCTGAGGTCGGTGAGCATGTTGATTATCGCACGAACTTGACCCAATATTTCATTTCGGACGGATCCGCCTCACTGCGAGAGCATGTTTTCGATCAACAACACCATAAGTGTAATTAATTGGTACAACGCGAAATGAAAAAGTGGCGCAGATCTAGTTGACACTCAACAGAGCACGAAGACGAGCCGGGCAATGGCACTCCCGACGCAACCGGCTCCAAGCGCTCGTCGAAGGCGGATGATTCTGGCACGTCTGGGATTCGGATCGATCTTTCCCGGATTGAGCGGAGATAGACAAAAAATCGACCAAGTTTCCTTCCGATGCCTACGAACGGCGGAAGCCGGGCCGAACGAATGGGATCCAGTCGCCTTCCGACTTGCATACCTTGGTGTGGCTTCGCGGCGACGGGATTTGGCCGGCGCCTCGTTTGCCAGTCAGCACCTTCAGCTTCCAAAATTCCAGCGGCCGCTGGCAGGGGACGTAGAGATGGTTTGACCTCGCAATGGCTGGGATTGCGGCTTATTCAGAATCGGTAGGTCATGCCCAAAACCGGACCCGAGAGCCGTGTGTCGTATACGTGGCCATCGTGCTCGTAATCGACGCTTAAGATCTTATATCCCGCTGAGGCAGAAACACGATCCGAGAAACTGTAGTTGACAGTTGCGAGCGCCGACCATGTGAGCTTCGACCCCGCTCCAAATCCGCCGACATCCGCTTGCGCCTGCACAGAAAGCTTTTCGGTCAACGAGAGGAACGCGCGGGCGCCGATCACCGGATCGACCCAGCTGAAATCCTCGCCGTGGCTGGCCAACCGGTTGCCGATTGCTGGATGGCTTGCAGTCACCGTCACATCGTTTGAGATGTGCCAGAAGCGCGCACCTGCCAGGGCGTCCAAAGTGAACCGCGGGCTGTCGACCACACGGTAACCGCCTTGCAATGTCGCCATGACCTGTTTCGTGTCCACCTTTGCATCGACGCTGGCACCCGGCGGTATTGCAACTCCGAGCCCGGGGATTTGAAGCGCGGGGAACGGACCGGCGCCATGGCTGCCAGTCGTATCGACATACATCATGTCGCCGGACACCACGAACCGATCGTATCGCCCCCATATGTTGATGAAGCCACCGAAATTGAGTTCGTCCATGACATCGGAGAATGACTTCTCTACATGGATCGTCGGTGCACGGCGAAACGGCGAAAGATGTCCCTCCAGCCCCGCGGCCCAAAGATAGGGTGTAATCTGCAGCGCCCAATTCTGTTGATAAACCACCTTCGGTGACGCTTCTTGCTGGTCAACAACGTCGGCATCCGCTGCGCAGACATGAAGAGCGCTGCATATTACCAAAATAACCGTGATAGCGAAGGTGTTCAAAGAGGCCTCTCTCACGCTGTAAGTGAATTTTCGACCAGTTCGAATAGGCAAGTCATCGTCCTCTCTCTCTCGCAGGCGCGCTGTCACAGCCGACGCCGGTAAATTCATATTAGCTAATTGAGCAGATTCTACTTCCTGCAACAAGGTTAACTTCGTAGGATCCGTCCATACCCAGTCACCACTCGCGGTACGGAGAAAGTTCATGGTCATGAAATGGCATTCACTCCCGACCAAATGCGCCGCCTTGCTGATATCGACGACCATATTGGCGTCGACCACTACGCAGGCTTGCACACGTTTCGTCTACCACGGCGCCGGAGACGAGGTGATCACCGCGCGCTCCATGGACTGGAAAACGGACGTCGGGACGAATCTCTGGCTATTTCCACGAGGCATGAAGCGAGCTGGAGAGGCCGGTCCGAACTCGATCGAGTGGACATCGAAGTATGGCAGTGTGATCGCGTCCGGTTACGACATCTCTACGACCGATGGTATGAACGAAGCAGGGTTGGTCGCGAATGTCTTATGGCTGGTGGAATCCACCTATCCTGGTTATGATGGCAAGAGACCCGGCCTGACAATTGCGGCCTGGGCTCAGTATGCGCTTGACAACTATGCGACCGTTCAAGAAGCGGTCGATGCGCTGGCGAAAGAACCTCTTACGGTCGTCACGGATAAGGTGCCAGGAGAAAACAGGCTGGCGACAATGCATCTCTCGATTTCTGACGCGACCGGAGATAGTGCCATCATCGAGTATATCGGCGGCAAGCAAGTCATCCATCACAATCGCGACTATCAGGTGATGACCAATTCACCGATTTTCGAAAAACAACTCGCCATGGAGGAATACTGGCGACAGATCGGTGGCACGGTCATGCTTCCGGGCACAAACCGTGCGTCCGACCGCTTCGCCCGTGCCTCGTTTTATGTCAATGCCATCCCGAAAAGCGAGAAACCCGTGGAGGCAATCGCAAGCGTCTTCAGCGTGATTCGCAATGTCTCAGTGCCGTTCGGCATTACCACGCCGGGCGAGCCTAATATCTCTTCCACGCGCTGGCGCACGGTATCCGATCAAAAACGCCGGCTGTATTTCTTCGAGTCAGCACTCACGCCGAACGTCTTCTGGCTCGATCTGAACAAGCTGGACTTCTCCGAAAAGACCGGAAAGGTCATGAAGCTTGATCTTGGCCCGGACCAGAGCCGCATCTATTCGGGAATGGCCAACGATCAGCTCAAGGAGGCCCAACCCTTCAGATTTCTTGGGATCTAAGCGCTCGCTTTCTCGCTGGCCATGGTAAATATCAGGATGACCCAATGTTAAAGAGACGTTGTCGATCAGATCGCGCATAGATTCCAAACGGTAGCGCCGCTCGATTTGCGCCTCATATTCAGAGGCGATTACGCTCGCTTGGAGTTCTTGGACGGAACATCGGCTAGGGCTGCGGCGATCGCACGTGCAAACGGTACCAACTTCGTCCTAGGCGGATCCGTCTGTGCCATGGATGTCGCACGCGGCACGCTTGGCAAATGCCAGCATAATGCCCACCAACAAGGTTGATTGGAGCCAAGCGGAACTACCGTTCGAGGGCATCAAAGATTCCGTCTATGGCCGCAAGCTAAGCGACATAGGGGTATCCAGCTGCTCGTGGACAAGAAGCTGGTCCGCTTCGTCAATGCCTCTGCACCATGCTGATTCGGCTAAGACACTTACGGCAAAACTAATCTTGTTCTCGGTTAAGATATGCATGTTTGATATTATCAAGACCGTCCGCCTGGTCTTGAGCGTCCTGCAACAGCTCTTCTGCGTATTCTTGAGCATCCCGAATATCGCGAATGTGAAGCCCTCTGCTGCGGCAATCAACGTTGATGTCCTTCAGAATTTCCGCAATAAGTTCGGCTTTTTCTTGGCCATCGTGGAGGCGAAGCAACTTGGCTGTCGAGCTCGACGCAATCATTTCGAGAACAAGAATGCGCCCCTCGACTTCTCCAATTGTTGGCGCAACGGCGGCGATCGTCGTTTCCGAGCCCGAGCTATTTCTTTGCGGCATGGCTGTAATCCTCGTTGTAACGCTGGTAATGACTTGCTCGCCAGCAGAGCCGGGGTTTTAGTTCTGAGTTTTTCTCCCGGCCACGTCGACAATTTCGAGCGCAAAAAACATATGTGTGCTCAAGGGATTATCCGTCAACTTGGCGGTTGGCTTCAACGCGCCAGGCTCCCACCAATCGATGTGTTGTGCCAGCAATGACCAAGCCTGATCTCGTTCTTCTCGACACTCTTCTGCATTAAGATCGATGAAACGCGCATCGAGAACCACGCTCTTCCAGGAATGCTTGCTTTTCAGCTGATCAATCTGAAGGCAGACATGAGGGTTTTTTCTCATGATTGTTAGCTTTTTACCTGGCAAGGTAAAAGCGTATAGTTTGTCGCCGGCAAAAGCATATTGAACAGGGACAACATACGGGACATCCCCGTCTGCACACGCTAGTCTCGCAAGCCATTCTCTTTTGACTGTCGCGATACACTCGTCGTAAGACATCTCTTGGACGTTCATTGATTCTACCTCAAACAGCTCCCGCGAAGGTCATTTACGGCACTTGCCGACTATGCGCTCATGTTGCCAGAGTTCTGCCGTGGCCAGCTACCGCTTCTCGACTGCATCGCGCAGAGACGCACTTTCAACGCAGCACAGAATTTTCATCGCTGAGCGTCATTCATACCACAGCACCAAAACAGCTCTGGCTGTTTTAAGAATGACCTCGATCCGCACGTGCAGACGCTTCTTCGAACAAACCTCGAGCATATTCCGAAGCCGCAGTGATGTCGGCTTCGTCGAGGTTTGCCTGCTCACACTTTCTTTTGATTGCGCGGCGAAGCGCTGCTACCAGCGTGGTCTTGCCTCTTTCGTCATAGCGTTTCAGAAGCCTCGCGAGTGCTGCGATCGCGACTACTCGCAGAACAAGAGTTCGCCCTCCAACCTCATCCATAGACGGGATTGGGTGACCGGGCTCCCCCCCGAAACTGTCGCGCTTTCCTCTAAGCATAGTATCGATCCAGACTTCGGTGCGTTAATCGGAAATCTATGGGCAGGGCGACGCACATCGCATTGAGATAAATCAAATTCCCGCCGAGCAGCTTCAATGGCGTGATCGTGCCTTGCAGACCTAGCGTATTGGCGCCTGCGTTTACGAGCCGTGGTTCGCCTCCTAATTCTAAAGACCTTTTTCACCAGGACAACGAGTGTGATGCACCATCATTCCCATTTCCGGACCAGAACCGCTGATTGGCTTATTTTGTCCGTCGCAGTTCCAACCTGGCGACACCTGCGGCGACATTCAGTCCTGTGCCGGCCTCAGCGCTCAGCGGCTGAAGGCCAAAATTCTTCGAATTCCCGCCGACGAGAGCATTGGCGCCCAATCCCAGCCCGATCGAGGCACCCGCAGAGGCGCCGACATAGGTACCGTCAAGCGCCCCCTCGCCGGTGCGGGTGGCCGAAACACTATAGACGATCCATCGCAGATAGGACTTATTGGTAATACCAATGTCTATACCGAGCTTGCCGATCGAACCTGCATAGTGCTCCGGCCTGCCGGAACTCCGGGTAAACTCGCAATCGACTGCCTTGCTGGAGCCGATCAGCATTCCGACGCCCCCGGCAACGTCGCAGGACAAAGTACCCAGCCGCTCTTTCTTGTCGCGGGCCGCTTCGTGCTGTTGAGGACGTTTCTTGGGATGCGGCGACATTTCTGCATGTGAGGCGCCTGCAATGGCGAGAACCGAGACTGCGACGATGAGGGTAAAGGTCTTCATGACATTTCCTTTTGGGGTGACACCGGTCTTTAATCCTGCCGATTCTGAAAGATTCAGATCCGTCTTTATATCGCGACTGTAGGGGCCTCTTCGACCGTTCCTTGCGGGTTACCCTCCGTCGATCACGGACCCAAAAAACTCAGAGAGAGGACAGGCAATTCCGAGAAGCCAATAAAACTACCTGAAATCCGCCAGCTTCAGAATGATTGGGCTCTTCGACCGGGAGATGTAGGCGCGCTTTGCGACATCGAGAATCTTGGTTCGAAACCGGTCAAAAGCAATCAGATAATCACTCTCCGATGTGGCGGACGACGAAAATCCATTTGTCAGCACATCGACATCCAGCAGGAATCGAATCTCAAACATACCGTCATGGCCGAGGAAACGAACACGTTGGGCTGGTTCATCATAGCTTCTCGCGCTGTTGGGAAATGCAATTGCCATACCGGAAGGTCTCTTTATCTGGTTTGCTATATTCAACGGTCCATCGCTATAACCTTTTTCCAGGGAAGTAGCGGTCTCCTGCGATCGGCTAGAGGCGTCACCATGCGATCGTCTATCCGATCTCTTAGCATCCCGGCATCGACCGCCCCTGCGCGGCTTTTTGCAAAGCAGGTCAGAGGTTGCTGTCAGCCGCTCGCTTCACCGATCACATTGTGCCGAGATGCAGTCCGCCAATACCACCTATAAGCCAAAGGACTACGATGATGATCAGCAGAATACCCAGTACGCCGCCCAGCCCCCGGCTTCCGTAACGATTGTAGCCGTAATATCCACCACCTCCGCCGAATACGACAAGCAGAACGACGATTAATAATATCATTCCCATATGCCTAGCCTTTCGTTGCTCGCCTGATGGTCCAATTTTCAATTATGGAATTCTAACCGATTAGAGTAGGGAGCAGCAGGTTCGGAAACTACTCAATGGCCGATATAAGCCCGCATGCCCACTCTGAGGCGCACCGGCCGCCGACATTTCCCCGAGACGTTCCTGGCGATGCGGACAGGAAGCTGCGCGGACGGGCCCGACCGAATTCGTGGGCGCCCAGGCGAACGCGATCGTGATCGTGATCGTCAGACAGAACGCAGATCCGCTTGGCTTCGCCGTCCCCTCCATGATGCAGTATCATCTTACGGGTGTCGTCGAAACGTTGACCTGGAAAGGCCTGGAAGCTCTGTTCGCTATAAGTAGTTTCCGAACCTATCGCGCCAGCGCCCCGCCGCTATTCTTGATTACAACTGAATTGCGACCTCCAAGTCTAGGATGTCTGGTATCGAGCGCAATTCTCAAAAAGAACCAGCCGGCGAGATATCCAATGACGTCCGACGTCAAAGATTCTGAAAACCCGGAGCCGGTCGTCGGCACGTCGAAGCCGCGCTTGCTGGACGTGCTCGGTCCTGGACTGATCACCGGTGCGGCCGACGACGACCCAAGTGGCATCGCAACGTATTCCCAAGCCGGTGCGCAATTCGGATTCGCCATCACCTGGACGATGCTTTTCAGCTATCCGTTGATGGCGGCAATCCAGGAAATCAGTGCAAGGATCGGCCGCACAACCGGGCACGGCATAGCCACCAATCTTCGCAGGCATTATCCGGCATGGCTGTTGCCGTGCATCGTCGTGTTGCTATTCATCGCCAACATTATCAATATCGGCGCGGACCTTGGCGCCATGGGAGACGCAGTCGGCCTCCTGATTGGGGGACAGACGGCCATCTATGTCGTGTTCTTCGCGGCGGCGAGCGCGTGCCTGCAGATATTCCTGCAATACACCCGCTACGTTTCAGTTCTGAAATGGCTGACTTTCTCGCTCTTCGCCTATTTCGGGACCGTTATGTTCGTGAAGATTCCTTTTGGCGATCTCGCCCACGGTCTGCTCATTCCGACGTTTTCGCGCGAGACGGCCTTCTGGACGACCGTCGTCGCCATTCTCGGCACAACGATCAGCCCCTACCTGTTCTTCTGGCAAGCGTCACAGGAAGTTGAAGACGAGAATGCAATGCCCAAGCGAATGGCGCTCATCGATGCGCCTGAACAAAGCAAACGCGCATTTGCCCGCATTCGCGTCGATACCTATGTCGGCATGGGGTTTTCCAGCCTCGTCGCCCTGGCGATTATGGTCACGACGGCCGCCACGCTGCACGCCGCCGGCAAGGTCGATATCCAGACCTCGAGCCAGGCGGCGGAAGCCCTCAAACCTGTGGCCGGGCGCCTCGCTTTCACGATATTCGCGCTCGGAATCATCGGCACGGGATTGCTGGCGATCCCGGTTCTCGCGGGCTCCGCTGCCTATGCCTTAGGGGAGGCGCGCAGATGGCCAATCGGGCTTGCACGCCAGCCGATGGAGGCAAGGGCCTTCTACGCGACCATCGCTCTTGCAACCATCGTTGGAACGGCTGTGGAATTCTCGCCGATCGATCCGATCAGGGCGCTCTACTGGAGTGCCGTGGTCAATGGTGTCGTCTCGTGCCCGGTGATGGTGACGATGATGCTGATGACAAGACGGGCCGACATCATGGGTACGAACACCATTGGCGGTCCGCTGCAATGGATCGGTTGGGTGGCGACGGTCGTCATGACCGCCGCGGTCGCAGGCATGATCTGGACGTCTTTCTTGTGAACTCCCCTTAGCCCACCGCGACCAGACCCGGAAACAGCACCAGCAGCGCACTCGTCATGCTACGGACGCCAATCGTTGCGACATCGAGGCCCAACGTCTTTTCGGTGATCTGTGGCGAATCACCTCCGATCAATCGAGGGATTGGCATGGCGAGCAGAGCAGGACGGACATGATCGGCCCGTTTGCGCAGATCGCAGCGATCGCGGCCAAATAGACCGACCGACGCCCGCTGCCTCAGGCAGTGTCGGCGAAAGGATGCCTAGGCCGGCGTAGCTCGGAAAACCAAGCGGCATGACGCCCACGGATGCTGGAGACGGTTCGGCTTTACGCCGCCATCCACCGAAATCGTGGCGTTGGAAGCCCTGTGAAGGTACTCCTTGGGCAACGTTTTCTCGGTCGTGCGGTCTGGGGGCGATGTTAAGCATCATCCAGTCGATCACGGCGATCACCGCCATACCCCGCGACCGCAGAGGAGCGACGCTCACCCCAAAGATATTCAGCGCTGCTTTGCAGCTGAAGAGTGCGCAAGGGCAAAGTTCAAGATGACAACGGCTCGAATGGTTCGAAAGTCTGAATCGAACGCCTTCCAATCGGGTACAGAGACCGCGTGATGATGATAGAATGGCCAGAAAGACCGCTGATCCGGCCAGAAGGCTTCCGGCATAGCGAGCCGGGCTCCGGTGTTGATCTGACCTGTGGGAATGAAGGAGCGCGTCAATCAATGTCTTTGTCCGTTCTTGTTGACGCGCTATCGCTTTGGACTCGCAATCGCCCTTTCCGAGGGCTTCAGCCGCTGCAATTTCTTCACAGCGCCCCTCAAGGCTTCCTCAATGGTCACAGCATCGTCGGTTACCGTCGCGGGGTTTAGTCCGACGGGGGAGTGCCTCCATGATACATCGCTTGTCGGCACCGCCGGACCTTTTTGTACTCTCGTCACTCAAGCGAACCTCAACCTGTGTGCGTCGTCGCTGAAGCGGGCAAGCTCGGTGCTGACCTCCGCCTCGAGGCGGCGAACCATCTCCTCATCTCAATTGATATCGTGGATCCTGCTGACATGGATTTGCACAAAGGTTCTCCCGAGGCCGTCTCCGAGCGGGTCGCGACATCATGTGCTGTATCGACATTTAAGTGCCGAGACGCTGTGCATATTTGGTGAGGCGACACGATATCGGGCCTAGCCGCGCGTGCGAAAGCGTCGGAAGTCGGAAACTGTTCGCTTCCAGACAAGATGATACGGCGCTTGATGCCACCCAATCGACCTGGATCTGCTTGTGCTACGACCGGAAGACCGCCATCGTGTCGTCGCGTCTCTGCCGATGGGAAGGTGATGCAGACCATGACTGGATAATTCACTTTACATGCGGCCGGGCTCCACCCGCCCCGAGGTGGCGGCAAGCGCCAGCCGAGCCAGGGCGGGCAGAGATTTCACCCCGGTTTTTCTCATGATCGACGCGCGATGATTTTCGACGGTGCGTTGGCTGATCTTGAGGTCGGCGGCGATGTTCTTGCTGGGATGGCCGGCGAGCACCATGTCCATAATCTGATGCTGTCTCGGCGTGAGACCGGCGATGTGTTCGGTCGCCACCCTTCGCCAGCTCGCCAGCTTGGCGGCGTCATGGGCCTGTTCGAGCGCGCGCGCCACGCCGGCAAGGAGATCTTCCCGACCGATCGGCTTTTCGATGAAATCTGAGGCGCCTGCCTTCATAGCCTGAACTGCCATCGGCACGTCGCTATTGCCGGTGATCATGATGGCGGGCACGCGCCAATCTTCATCTTGAAGCCGCTGCAGCAATTCAAGGCCTGATATGCCAGGCAAACATGCGTCAATCAAAAGACATCCTTCCTGGCCAGGACGACAAGCTTGGAGGAAATCCTCACCATTTGCGAAATCCTCGACTCTCCTTCCGTCGGCTTCGAGCAACTCGCGAATTCCCTTGCGCACGTAGCTGTCGTCATCGATGACGAAAATCACCGACTTTTCGGCATCGCGACCGGGTCCTGTCCGGCCGGCCAACGCGGGATGCGACGCATGTTGCGAGTTCGGCAGCAGCCGCATGATCGCCTGGGTGACGTCTGAGGCCCTGACCGGCTTGTTGAGCTGTACGCAGTCCTGGCTTGCGATGCGCCGCAAGGTTTCTGTCGAAATATCGCCCGTCAAAACGACAACCGGTATCTGACGATGAAACCGTTCCCTGACCTTGGCGGCTACGGTCAGTCCATCCATACCGTTCGGCAGATTGTAATCGGCCAGAATCAGCTCGGGTGCCACGCCGCCGTGGTCCAACAACGCGAGCGCCGCCGCACCATCAGGCGCCGAAACTGGAAAATGACCTTCCTCCTCCAGTACGACCTCGAGCAATTCTCGCAGTTCCGCCTCGTCCTCGATGATCAGGATCACTCCAGCGTGGCGGGAAACGTCGTCCGTCGAGACTGATGACACATGGGATGCATGCGCACCGTCTATGATCGGCGGCAGTATGACATCGATGGAAAAGGCAGAGCCCTTGCCAGGCTGCGAGCGGACGTGGACAGGGTGGCCGAGCAAGCCCGACAAACGCTGCACGATGGACAGTCCGAGGCCGAGACCACGACTACGTTCACGCGCGGCGTTATCGAGTTGGTGATATTCGTCGAAGATCACCTGGAGGTCCTGATCGGCGATGCCGACGCCGGTATCACAGACTTCGATACTGAGCATTCCGCGGCGGCGGCGGCGACAGCCGACCAGCACTTTGCCGCACTTTGTGTATTTCAAGGCGTTCGACAGCAAATTGCGGATCATCTGCTCGAGCAGGCGCGGATCGCTATAGATGGACAGACTGCACGGCACCATCCGCAGGGCAAGATTTTGGGCCGTGGCGTGATAACTGAACTCATCGCGCAGCCGCTCCAGCAGGTCGGCAATCGGGAAGTTGACGAACTCGGGGTGGACCGTACCAGCTTCCAGCTGGTTGATATCAAGCAACACATTGAGCATGCTCGACATCGCGGCGGCGGTTTCGTCGAGACGGTTCACAAGCGCTAAAGCTTCCCCTTTCTTGTCGTCGCGGATCTTCCGGGCCAGCACGCCTCGCATCAGGCTGAGGGCTTGCAACGGTTGGCGAAGGTCGTGGCTCGCGGCGGCAAGAAAGCGCGACTTGGCAAGATTGGCTTGTTGCGCGTCGCGCTTGGCGGCCTCCAGCGCATCGGCGGCGAGTTTGCGTTCGGTGGTATCGACAAAGGTGATGACCACACCTTCAATGCCGTCATCCTGTGCACGGTACGGCAGTATCCGGCGAATATACCATCGTCGGTCCCTTGCCTGAACCTCACGCTCGATTGGGGCGAGCCCTTGCAAGACTGTGCGGGCATTCGTGAGGAGAGCGCCATCATCAGCCAGCGAGTTGAGGTCGGCCAGCGGCCGGCCGATATCGGTCGCAATGATGTTAAAGAGCGCTTTGGTTGCCGGCGTGAAGAAACGGATATTGAGATCGAGGTCGAGGAAGATGGTCGCGACATCGGTGCTATAGAGGATATTCTGCAGGTCGCTGGCCGTCGTCCGCTGGCGTTCCAGCGTTTCCTGAAGCTGGCTGTTGAGGGCCGTGAGTTCCTCATTCATCGACTGTAGTTCTTCCTTCGAGGTCAGCAGTTCCTCATTGGTCGACTGGTATTCCTCATTGACCGAGAGCGCCTCCTCATTGATTGCCTTCTGCTCCTCGTTCGAAGTCTCGAGGCTATGGATCGCGGCGTGAAGGTCAGCCTGTGTCGCCTCCAATTGCTGCTCTAGCTCGGCTACGTGTTCATTGTCGGACGGCGTCCTCTTCCGGCCCGCTGTATGGCTCGACGCTGGCGCCTCAATGAAACAGACCAGTAGGAGAGCTTCGCCGTCGATTACCGTCGCCTGTACGCCGATGTCGAATGATTGAGGCTTGCCTTCATGGTCCATATGCCCGCCCGGGATGACGATTCGGGCTTTCTCCACCATTGCTTGGTGGATCGCGGACCGGAGCTTGATCCGCAGTTTCGGGCGCACCATTGCCAGCAGATCGAAACTCGCATGACCTTGCGGTACGCGCAGGTAGCGTTCTATCGGCCCCAGCGAATAAAGCCACTCAAGCTTGCGGTTGATCAGCACCGCCGCGGGGGCATAAGTCTCGATGATGAGGCGCCGGCACCCCTCGGCGAGCGCGGCTTGCCGGGAGGGCATAGGGCCTTCTGGCATACGTGGCGGCAGCCGCGCTCCTTGTCCGCCTCCCAACAAAAAGCCCACCTCGCGGGGATATGCGCGCCCGATGTGTCGAAAGATCCGCTCCGCCTTCGAGATAATCTCGAAACGGCCTTTGGAACCGCTGATCGCCTCGGCGCTCCCGAGTAGAAGAATCCCACCCTCGCGCAAAGCGAAATGAAAGAACGAGATTACCTTCTCCTGCGCCTCGGGGCGCAGATAGATCAACAGATTGCGGCACGAGATGAAATCGAGCCGCGAAAATGGCGGATCGGCCAATACATCCTGCACGGCGAAGACGATCGTCGCCCTCAACTCGGGCAAAATTCGATAGCCGTGGTCGTCCCTTGAGAAAAAACGGGCAAGTCTGGCAGGGGATACTTGCGCCGAGATCGCTTCCGAATAGAGCCCCTCTCTGGCCGTTGCGACTACTTCAGGGTCGGCGTCCGAGGCGAATATCTGAAGCTTAATCTCTTTCTTGGCAGACGTGATTTCCTCGCGAAAGAGCATTGCCAGCGAATAAGTCTCCTCGCCAGTGCTGCATCCGGCAATCCAGATACGTAGCGGCTGGTCGACCGAGTGATTGCGAACCACATCGGGGATGATCTTTTCGCTCAGGATGTCAAACACCGCAGGATCACGGAAGAAGCTGGTCACATTGATGAGGAGGTCGGCTGCTAGGCGATCGAACTCCTTATCGTCGCTTCTCAGGACATCGAGATAGCGTGCGATATTATCAGTCTCAATAGAGGCCATCGCCATCCGTCGCTCGATCCGGCGCTGCAGTGTGCCTTGCTTGTACAGTCTAAAATCGTACGCAGTCTTTTTCCGAATGAGGTCGACAATCTCAGATAGCCAATTGGGGGCAACATTGCTTTGGCCGGGCGCCGCCGTACGCGTAAGCGCCATTCGGCGATGGAATTTGACCAGTGCATCGGGAATACTCGCCAGCGGGAGGATGAGATCGACCGCGCCGGTCTGGATCGCGTTTTTCGGCATGCCGTCGAAAGCAGCCTCATTGGGATCTTGCGCGATGACGAGGCCGCCCTTTTCCTTAACGGCCTTCAGGCCGAGGCTGCCATCGGCGCCCGTTCCCGAGAGGATCACACAGATGGCGCGCTCCCCATATTCCTCCGCGAGCGAGCGTAGCAGGAAATCAAAGGGCAAACGCGCGCCGTGGCGAGCCTCAGGCTCGGAAAGGCGCAGGTATCCGCTGCTGGCGGCAAGATATGTTCCGGGTGGAATGATGTAGAGGTGATCACATTTGAGTCGCATGCCGTCGACGGCCTGCTCCACGGTCATCGCAGTGTGATGGGCCAGCAACTCAGCCATCATACTCTCGTGGGTAGGGTCGAGATGCTGCACCAGAATGAAGGCCATACCGGCACCTGACACCAATCCGCTAAGAAGCTTGGTGCAGGCCTCCAGACCGCCGGCTGACGCGCCAATACCGACGACGGGAAAGTCCTCCAATCGTTCTCGCGATGGCCCGCTCCCAAGCGTAACAATAGCCTGCGCCTGAGCGCGAGCCGGCTTCTTCCGAGTTGTTTCCCGCCGTGGCATTTCGCCTTCGCTTTCGCCCGAGACACACACCCAGCCAGGGATCTGGTAATAGAAATTCACAGCTTCTGAGGGAAGTGAAACGACGTTGCCTGAAGACCGATCGACTACTGCACTATGACATATATCGAGCTGAACCACCAGCCTGTCGTGGTGCGGCAGATGCCTGAGTAGTTTCCGACGCTCCCCGAACTGGTGAAAGTTAGTTAGGTTAAACAGGGCCGGTCTCTCCCCCTCGCGCAGGCGGTTTCTGCGCCAAGGTGGAACGTGTTGAGCGTGTTCCGGCAGGATCCTCGGGCATGCAGACAGACGGCAAAAGGCTAGGTTCAAAAGTACCCGCAAGCGGCTTGAAAAATGACGTGAGGAAATAGAACCGCGTAAGCAGCGCTGCCGCCGCCTATTGACCACCCGGCAGGCAGTCACTCAAATCCAGGAGCGTCCGATGCACAGATCATTTATACTTTTGGCCGGCGCGAGCCTCTTTGCGGTATCGCTTGGCAACCCTGCCTTCTCGCAAGGCTCGCCTCAAACGGTTGCGCTGACGAAAGTCGACCCTGCATCGCTGGCCACCGGCTACCGAACATCGAAAGTGGTCGGCGGCACCGTCGTCAATGATGCCAATGAAGTCGTTGGCACGATCGACGATCTGATCGTCACCTCCACCGACAAGGTGCCTTTCGCAGTGCTCTCAGTTGGAGGGTTTCTAGGAGTCGGCTCGAAATACGTCGTTGTGCCGTTCAATTCGATACAGATGCAAGACAAGAAAATAGTGCTGGCCGGTGCAACCAAGGATTCGTTGGGTGCACTTCCCGAGTTCAAATATAATACCGGCGATTGACGGAGGCAGAAAGCGACCTCCCGCTTAGAGAACGGAAACCTGGCCGGGATCGTCTCTTACCATTGCCAGTACGGCAGAGGTGTTATCGGCTTGATATTGCTTTGGCCTTTCGTAGCATCAGCGGAATTTAGGCTTTCTAGCAATATGCTGAGCTTTGAATAGAATATCTGGCTCCATTGAGCGCTCGGACAGCCTTTTACAGAGGCTAGTTGACGTCAAGAGAGCAATGTCAAAAGCATGGTGCAGAAATGTCAGAAGATGGCTCTCGCGGAATATCTACCTCAACAAAACCGCTCCGCATCCTCCTGGTCGAAGACAACGCCCTCCTCGCGATGCTGTATGCAGAGCTTTTGGCGGACATGGGGCATATAGTCTGCGCGATCGAATCGACAGAACCCGACGCGATTGCTGCTGCGGCTCGCTGCAAGCCCGATCTCATGATGGTGGATGGCGGTCTGCGCAAGGGCAGCGGCATTTCCGCGATTATTGAAATACTAAAGAGCGGATTTGTTCCTCACTTATTTGTGACCGGTAACGCTAGAGCGGTGCGAATGTCACGTCCACATGCCGTGATTTTGGAAAAGCCGTTTCGCGAACCGGATCTTGCGTTGGCCATCCAGAGCGCTCTCGATGCAACTCCCGCCAACTCAGTATGAATAGCCTCGCCAAGCATGATCGGGTCCAAGAGGATGAATCTTGGCTGGTCAGGCGCCCCCTTGAGCGGCGCGTTATTGGAGCAGCTCGACCAAAGCAAGCGGATCGCAAAGTTTAATCGACTGGCACTGCCGAGGCGATGAAAGAGCTGCACAGCACTCGCGTCCACCGGTCAAGGAAGCCAGAATATCGACCGTGGCAGGATCGTCGGCCGGAGATTACTCCGCGACAGGCTGCTCTGATGCTACGTGCTTCTTAAATGAAGCAAATTATCTCTGAATTTATATTATCAAGAGTTTCTTATGGAGGTTAAGGAATCAACATTAAGTGATTGAAAAACAATAACTATTGCATATTTCTCAATAAATATCCACTTATATATTACTCAATAGGAGAACATAAAAATGAACAGGCTAACTCTTGGCGTTGTGTCACTTGCTGTAGGACTTAGCAGCAGTGTACCAGCCTATGCGTTCCCGACCACCGAACTACCGATCGCTCGCCAATCTGACGTAATCCAAATCAGGGATTACGGCGATCGCGGCGGCCGAATCTGGCACGGCCACGGTCATTATAACCACGGGTATTCTCGCTACAATCGCGGCTATGGCGATTACGATCACGACGGAAACGCCGGCGCAATTATTGGTGGCCTCGCAAGCCGGCGCGATCCTTGGCGGGGTACTCGCCTCGCAGTCGCATTACGGTGGAGGCACTCATGCCCAGTCTTGCGCCAACCGATACCGCACCTATCGAGCCTCGGATAACACATTCCAGCCAAACAGCAGACCGCGCGCCCAGTGCCGATAGACGGCGCACTCGTGATTGACGTTGGCGTTTCTGCTGTTTCGATTAGCGGTCCTGCCTTCGAGCTTTGCGTGTCAGAACGTTCAACACTTTGCCTGCAGCTCCATGTGCTCAATGCTACCGCTGGCTGAAGGTGGAAACTTCGATTCGGCATGGGATCGCAAACTTCCCATAGTGGCAGGCATCAATCCGGTCTGCGCTTCAGGCCGTTGCAAGCGTACCGTTGACACCGACCTCGTTCTGGCTTGAATGGACGTCGATAATAGTAGGGCTAACGGCACGAAGAAGCATTCTAGCTCGCTCGATTTCCTCAGTGAAGCCGTGCGCCATAACCAGAAACCCGTCTGCCTTAATTGCAATTTCATAGGCGACGATGCTATCCTTCGGAATGCCAAGGCTGTAGAGCGCGGCAGCCAGTCCCCTCAATCCGCCGACAATCAATGCGCCTTCCACCCTGTCAGTCACACGATTCATAGGGGCCGTCGACCAGCGTGCTTGAGAAGCTCGCGCTCAGTTGCGGTGAGACCCAGAATTTTTATGAGCCGATTTTCTTCAAATCGATCAAGGCGAAAGCGTTTAGCGAAATCACTAACATTCCAAACGCGCCTCAATCTATCAGATGTTTGTTTATTCGAATTGTTACCGTCCATGATACTGATCTCCAGGTTTGGCTTCGGGGATGACAAATCGTAACAGTCGAGGCTTTTGGCGCTGCTATTCGAGCTCAACGATCATTTCATCGGCTGCACATAGGCTTATCGGGAACACAAGATGTTCAGATGGGTATGGCAACCCAGTCGGCCAAAGGCGCCGCAGCCCAGACGCAGCCCCCAACAGGCGACTTTCGAGTTCCGTGCGAGTGGCTCTCTTCCGGCGCTCTGCCCAGTTACCGGACGGATATCACGGTGCCTACTCTACTCTTAGGTGACGCCGATTGAGAGGTTCGGAAAATACCCTACGAGAATCGGTTGGCTGAACAAACGGCAGCCTTGTCCTCAGAAAAACCTCCCGACCAGGCTGCCAATGCGGTGGCTCGCTTTCTGCTACATCGTTGTCAACAGCAATAGGTTCGAGATTGGCACATGCCCGACGCCGGCACCGGCTTTGCGCTCAGCCGTGGTCCGCTCTAAACGGAAAAGCGGGGCAAAGAGCCTAAATGTGAATCAGCAACGGGTCTCGACGCCGATACGCACAATAACTCATTGTAATTCCTCATGCTGATAGGGCACTTGTCGGTGCTGAATGACACGGCGCCGATTCACGACTATGCGCCTACCGTAGTTGGGGAATAAACCTGCTCACGTTTAAAGGCTGAGGAGGCCGAACTTTTCTTCGTCGCCACCAAAGGTGCGCCAGTTACCCGAAAGCGCGTAAGTGGAGCAAAATCGAGGGCGCGCGAACCGGCTTGCTCAAACTCAGTTGTCGTTGCGTCGTCCGGCGAGAGCTTCTACACTTCAATCGCTAGGCGCACTCCTGTTTGCGCCGCATCTGGGTGATCTTGCAAACAAAAACGACCCGCCTATTGCTTCGTCCTTCAAGGCTGCCTGACACGCCTGCGCTGTTTCAATTTTTTGGAGACAGGGAGGCGATTAAACATACCCATGTTGACGAAACGCCCGCCGCTTGCCGTCGCAGGGTTGCCATTCATGAATGGCGACGACGGCACGACGGATAGTAGGGCGCGGACCACCTTGAAAGCCCTCGAATCGAACGCGACGGATGCCGGTGAATGATTGCGTGATCTTCGATCAGCCTGGACTACCGCCATCTGCGAGCGGAACGAACAGACCGAGCTTGATGTCACGCAAGACCACATTCGTGTGCATGCGGCGGATTTGCGGGTTCTCCGCCATGATCACGGCAGCGATGTCGTCATAGTGCTCGACATCGCGAGCTGTGACGATTGCAATCAGGTCGACGGCGCCGGTGACGTAGTAGACCTGCTGGATGTGATCCTGCTTCTCCGCCCAAGTGCGAAATTTGGCAAGAGCATCATAATTGTCCCGTTCGATCTCCATGCCGACGATGAACACCATCGGGGTTCCGGTTGCCTTGCGGTCCACCACAGCTATTTCCATTCTGATGATGCCGTCCTCGCGCAGCCGCTTCAGGCGTCGCTGCACCGCGGATGTCGAAAGACCAACCTCCTCGGCAATCGCCTCGGCCGTGAGCTGGCAATTGCGCTGGACGATATCGAGTATATCGCGATCGAAGCGATCCAGATTTTCCATTCCCATTCCTCCAGGGATCACCGATCGCCAGATGGCGACATCCCTATTCTATCTCAAAAGACGCGCAGGAAAAACAATTTTGCATTTTTTATGCAGTTTGGTCTGGAATTGCGCGCAAAATACGCGCTCCTTCGCGATATTCTCCGCGAATTGTTTTCTAATGGAATAGGGTATGACAGAGCTGTCCCCCCAGGCGCTTTGCGTGGAAGATCTTCACAAGAGTTTTGGGTCACATCAGGTCCTTAAGGGCGTTTCAACCGCGGCCAATCAAGGGGACGTGATTTCCATTATCGGCTCGTCCGGATCCGGAAAGAGCACGTTTCTGCGTTGCATCAATCTGCTCGAGATGCCCGATCGCGGGCGTATCGTCCTCAACGGCGAGGAAGTGGGCCTCCGGCAGGGGCGCCACGGACAGATGCAGCCGAAAAGCTGGCGCCAGATCGAGCGCATCCGCAGCGGGCTCGGAATGGTGTTCCAGGGCTTCAATCTCTGGGCACACATGACCGTGCTCGAAAACATCATCGAAGCGCCGGTGCATGTCCTCGGTATCTCCCGTTGTGAGGTCGTGGAGAAGGCAGAAATGCTGCTTGCTAAGGTCGGCCTCTTCGACAAGCGTGATCAATATCCCGCCTTTCTCTCCGGCGGCCAGCAGCAACGAGCCGCGATCGCGCGCGCGCTGTGCATCGATCCGGCCGTGATGCTCTTCGACGAGCCGACCTCCGCGCTTGATCCCGAGCTGGTCGGCGAAGTGCTCAAGGTTATCCGGGACCTCGCCGAGGAGGGTCGAACCATGCTGCTGGTCACGCATGAAATGCGCTTTGCCCGCGATGTCTCGAGCCATGTTCTCTTCCTGCATCATGGACGTATCGAGGAGGAAGGTCCGCCCGCGCAGGTTTTCGACGCACCGCTCAGCCTCCGCTGCCGGGAGTTCACCGGGATGCTGGCCTCCTGATCTTTCCCCTTCACAGAACAAAACCTAGGAGAACTCTTAAGATGAAACTGGCCTCCACTTTCCTTGCCGGGCTTGCATTTTCCCTTTCGGCGATGGCTGCGCAGGCGGATGTCCGCTTCGGCATTATGAACGAATCCTATCCGCCCTTCTTTGCCAAGGATGCCGCAGGCAAATGGCAGGGCTGGGAAATCGACATGATGAATGCCGTCTGCGATGAGATGAAGGAAAAGTGCTCGATCGTTGAGCTCTCCTGGGATGGCCTCATCCCGGCGCTTCAGAGCAAGAAGTTCGACGTGATCTGGTCTTCAATGGCAAATACCGCCGAACGTTCGAAGGTCATCGATTTCACAGACAAATACTACAATACGCCGAGCACGCTGATCGGATCGAAGGACCAGAAGACTGGAGCGACTGCGGAAGACGTCAAGGGCAAGACCATCGGCATCCAGGTCTCGACCATCCAGTCCGAATACTACAAGAAGTATTTTGCCAAGGTCGCCGACGAGAAAACCTACCAGACACTCGACGAAGCGTTCCAGGATCTGTCTGCCGGTCGTATCGATTACGTTTTTGGCGATTCTCTCGCCCTTGATGCCTTCCTGGCCAGCGATAGCGGCAAGGATTGCTGCGCCAAGATGGGCGATGTCGCCGACGACAAGGAAGTCCTTGGAGCCGGCGTTTCGGGCGGCCTGCGCAAGGAAGATACCGAACTCAAGGCAAAACTCAACAAAGCCATCGCCGCGGTCCGTGTGAGCGGCAAGTACGACGAGATCACCAAGCGGTATTTCAGCTTCGACATCTATGGCGCCAAGTAAGACATAGCGACGATGGCGACCTCCCAACAAGGCATCCTGGAGCTGCTCTCCCCCTATCCACCCGGATGGGGTGGCGTGCTGCTGACTGGAGCCGCATCGACGGTCGCCATCTCCGTCGGAGCGCTTCTGATTGGCCTTCTGCTCGGTACCGGCGGTGCGCTCGGAAAACTCTCCGGCATCAGACCGCTACACCTTGCGCTCGAATTCTACACCACCGCGATCCGCGCAGTTCCCGAACTGATCCTGATCGTCGGGCTCTATTATGCCGGGATCGATGGCCTCAACCGGCTTCTCGCCATGCTCAATCTGCCGGCCTTCGAACTGAACGGCTTTGCAGTGGCCATTGCCGTGCTCGGCTTCGTGCAGGGCGCCTATATGACGGAGGTGCTGCGCGGCGCGATCCTTGCAATCCCATCCGGCCAGATCGAGGCTGCGAAGGCATTCGGCATGGGGCCATGGCTGCGCTTCCGCCGCATCATCCTGCCTGCCCTCTTGCCGAACGCGCTGCCCGGCCTTGCCAATCTATGGATGTCGATCACCAAAGACAGTGCGCTCGTCGCAGTCGTCGGATATCAGGAGCTCGCCCTTGCTACTCGCCTCGCCGCTGCGAGCACCAAGCACTACTTCATCTTCTTCCTTGCATCCGCCTTCATCTACCTGGCACTCACGCTCGTCTCGAATGCGATATTTGATCTCCTCGAGCGACGCGTGCGGCGTGGCCAGCCAAAGCCCGCGTGAGGAGCGATGAATTGACCTTCTCATGGATAGCGTCATATTGGCCGCTCCTGCTGACGGGCGCCGTGCAAACGCTGGCGCTACTAGTGATTTCCGTTACCTTCGGCTTCGTGATGGCCATCGGCGTTGCCTTTTCACAGGTCAGCGGCGGCCCGCTCCTTCGAACGCTTGCCCGTGGCTATTGCACCTTCTTTCGAGGCACACCGCTGCTGATACAGCTCTGGCTGCTCTACTACGGCGTCGGTTCCCTTCTGCCGATGATCCCGGAGATCCGGCAGAGCATGTTCTGGCCGATCCTGCGTGAGGGTTTCTTCTTTGCTGCCGTCAGCTTCACGTTGAACTATGCGGCCTACGAGGCTGAAGTCCTGCGCGGCGCATTGCTGGCGGTGCCCAAGGGGGAGCTGGAAGCTGGCCGTGCTTTCGGCATGGGTCCCGTCACGCTGACGCGGCGCATTTGGCTGCCGCGCGCCATCCGGATCGCGCTGCCAACGATCGCGGGCGAAGTCGTGATGCAGTTGAAGGCGACTCCGCTCGCCTTCACCGTCACGGTGATGGATCTCTATGCCGTTGCAAGCAAGGTGCGACAGGACACGTTGCTCGTCTACGAGCCGCTGATCGTCGTCACCGTCTTCTATCTCGTTCTCACCGCCATCATCGCTCGAAGCTTCCGCTTTCTGGAGGCGCAGGTGCCGGTGCGGCGCTAATCGACCCACGAAGGAGAGATCGACGCTCTCCGCAGATCCGCGCATTCTGGAGATTTCATTGATGAACAGAACCTATATTCTCGACGGCGGCATGAGCCGCGAACTCCTGCGCCTCGGGGCAGAATTGAAACAGCCGGAATGGTCGGCGTTGGCGCTGATCAATTCGCCCGGCATCGTCAGGCAGGTCCATGACGAATTCATCGCCGCCGGTTCGGATGTCATTACCACGAACAGCTACGCTCTCGTGCCGTTCCATATCGGCGAGGAACGGTTCTGGCAGCAGGGCCCTTCCCTTATCGCACGATCGGGCCAATTGGCTCGCGATGCTGCAGACGCCAGCCGGGATCGCAAAATTCTGGTTGCAGGTTCGCTGCCTCCCATCTTTGGCTCGTACGAGCCACAGAATTACGACCCGTCTCGGGTCCAGGAATATCTCAAGGTTCTGGTTGAAAACCTCCATCCCCATGTCGACGTGTGGCTGGGAGAGACGCTGAGCTTGCTCGCCGAAGGGCAAGCCGTGCGCAAGGCAGTCGCGGCAACGGGCAAGCCATTCTGGATCTCCTTCACGCTTGCCGATGATCCCGCCCAAGGGAACGACGCCGCCCCGAGATTGCGTTCGGGCGAGACGGTCGAGGATGCGGCGCGATGGGCGGCAAGCTCGGGCGCCGAGGCGTTATTGTTCAACTGCAGCAAACCGGAGGTCATGCGTGCGGCGGTCGAGACGACTGCCGCGATCATCGAGCATGCCGGCTCCAACCTTCAGATCGGCGTCTATGCCAATGCCTTCGAAGGCGAACAAGGCGAGTCCGCGGCCAATGAGGGCCTTCACATGACCCGTGACGATCTGAACGATGACGCCTATTCACGCTTTGCCTGCTCCTGGGTGGATGCAGGCGCAACCATCGTCGGCGGCTGCTGCGGGATTGGCGCCGGTCATATCCATCGGCTGAAACGGACGCTCCTGCGCGGCGTCGATGGATGACCCGGCGTAGCAGTCCTGCCTGATGCACGCTCGGTCTGCGAAACGATGAATTCCGCTGTCTCGATCTGCCTTGCATAAATATGAGTTATATTCTCTTGTTTTTGTGCACCTGCCCGGGCTATACGACCGCAGGCGCCTTCGCACGAGAATGCTCATCGCAACCACCGGGATTAATCCGTGACTATATTGAAATCACTTTTGACCATTTCCGGTCTCTGGGCCGGTTTGGGCCTGGCAACAATGGCGGCATATGCCGCCTCCACCACCTATCCCCTGACAATCGATAATTGCGGCGCCAAGGTCACATTCCAAAAAGCTCCCGAACGCGCGATCGGGCTTGGGCAAAATAGCGCCGAAATCCTTCTTCTGCTTGGTCTTAAGGACAAGATGGTTGGAACCGCATTTTGGCCGAGCAAGGTGCTCCCTGAGCTCGCGGAGGACAATGCCAAGGTCAAGCTCCTGACGGTCGAATTCCCAACCTTCGAAGCGCTCCTCTCGCAGAACCCCGATTTCGTCGCCGCGGCCCTGCCGAGCCTGATCGGGCCGAGCAGCAAGGTCGCAAAGCGCGAGGATTTCGAAAAGGTCGGTGTCCCGACCTATCTATCGCCAAGCACGTGTCTTAGCACCGCCGCGGCCAAGGATCAGTATGGCAGCCGCGGAGAGCTTTGGAACATGGATCTGCTCTACAGGGAGATCGATGAGCTCTCGCAGATTTTCGATATCCCCGATCGCGGCCAGGCTCTGATCGCCGATTTCAAGGCCCGCGAGGCGGCTCTTCGTTCCTCCGTGGCGAGAAACGGCAAGCCACTTTCGTATGTTTTCTGGTTCTCCAGCCAGTCGCCCTCCTCCGACGCCTATCTGGGTGGCAAGAACAGCGCCTCGGGCTTCATCGCCGATCTGCTTGGCGGCCGTAACGCCATTGCGGCAGAGGCGGAATGGCCGACGCTCGGCTGGGAGAGTATCATCGCCACCAATCCTGACGTCATCGTTGTCGCCAACCTCGACCGCAATCGCTGGGAACTCGACAAACCTGAAGCAAAGATCAGGTTTTTGACCACCGATCCCGCCGTCAGCCAGCTGCCTGCCGTCAAGAACAAGGCCATCGTCGTCATGGACGGCCAGGCCATGAACCCCACCATCCGGACGATTTATGGCGCCGAGCAGATCGCCGAGCAACTCAAGGCGCTTGGCCTGCTGAAGTGACCGGCACGTTTCGAACTCTCCAGCAGTTGGCCGTCACGTGCCTGCTGCTTTTTGCCTCTCTTGCGGCCATCGGCCTGATCATTGCGATAAGCGTCGGCATCGGCGATCTGCCGATACCGCTATCAACGACGCTCTATGCCGTCAGCAACAAGCTCGGTTGGACGGAGATCGAACTTAACCGTATCCACGAGACTGTGATCTTTGACTATCGCTTGAGCCGGGCATTGGTCGCCGCATTCTGTGGAGCAGGCCTTGCCCTTTCGGGCGCCATCATGCAGTCGCTTCTCCGAAATTCGCTTGCCGAACCCTATGTGCTCGGCGTTTCGGCGGGAGCCTCGACCGGCGCCGTGGCAATTGTCATATTGGGTGTCGGCGCAGGTACTATATCGCTTTCTGCGGGAGCCTTTGCCGGCGCGTTTTCAGCCTTTCTTTTCGTCGCGCTCTTGTCGAACGGCACGCGAGGCGGCGCTGATCGCACCATCCTTGCCGGCGTTGCCGCCTCCCAGCTGTTCAACGCGGCAACATCCTACATCGTGACGACATCCGGCAATGCGCAGCAGGCACGCGATGTGATGTTCTGGCTGCTGGGCAGTTTCGGCGGCGTCCGCTGGCCGGAATTCGTGCTTGTATCAATCGTCGTCGCTCTAGGGCTTACGGCCTGCCTGCTCTGTGCGCGGATCCTCGATGCGTTCGCCTTCGGCGACGAGGCGGCCTCATCGCTTGGCGTCAATGTTGGACGCGCACGACTGGGGTTCTTCGCGCTGACTGCGATGATGACGGCAACCATTGTGAGCATGGTCGGTTCCATCGGATTTGTCGGACTGGTCGTGCCGCATGTGGCACGTTTCGCTGTCGGGCCACTCCATGTCCGACTGCTCCCGGCTTGCGCCATCATTGGAGCGATGTTCATGGTGTTGGCTGACATTGCCTCTCGCACTCTCATTCCCCAACAGGTTCTGCCGATCGGGGTGGTTACGGCCCTGGTGGGCGTGCCATTCTTCTCGATCATTCTCTACCGGTTTCAGCGCGCATCATGAGCATCAGGGCCGATAACGTCATCTGGAAGATCGGCGAGAAGATCGTGCTTGACGGCGTTTCGTTTGAAGCGCCCTCCGGCAAGATCCTGGGCCTGCTCGGTCCGAACGGCTCCGGCAAGACATCGCTCCTGCGCCTCATTGCCGGATTGAAACGACCGAACTCCGGCCGCATCACGCTTGAACAGCAGGATCTGCAGCGGATGTCGCGCCGCTCGATTGCGATGCGCGTCGCCTTCGTCGAGCAACATGCCGCCACCAATGCCAATCTCAAGGTTATCGATGTCGTCAAGCTCGGCCGTTTTCCGCATCGGTCGATGTTTTCAGGCTGGAGGCCCGCAGATGACGACGCGGTCGAAGATGCACTTGAGCGCACCGGTATGATCGGCAAGCGCACCGACCCATGGCAGAGCCTCTCAGGTGGGGAAAGACAGCGCGCCCATATCGCACGGGCGCTGGCACAAGCCCCAAAAGAGCTCATTCTCGACGAGCCGACCAATCACCTCGATATCCAACATCAGATTGGTCTTCTGCGTCTGATTTCAGGATTGCCCGTCACCAGCATCATCGCCCTCCACGATCTCAACCATGCCGCCATGTTCTGCGACCAGCTGATTGTCATGCAGCGCGGCGCGGTCGTCATTTCGGGGTCACCGGAAGACGTGCTAACGGAAGATTTGCTGAGGGATGTCTTTGCCATCGAGGCACGAGTGGAAATCTCGCCTCATCATGGCCGCCCCCATATCCACTACCTCCGATGACGAAGCCACTCTTTCGGTACTGTTTGTCGGGCCGGTCGCCGGTCCGTATCTGCATGCCATTTGCCTCGCTATCCGGCTGTCAATCGCCGGCGGGCACGGGCGTGATGGACAGGGGACAGGCCGCGGCGTTCTCTCTGGCCGGAGCGGGGACGGAGACCACTTGCTGATCCCGATCCTCAGTCTTTGTGGGATGATCTCCGTAGTCGCCCAGACATAAGTCGGTTTCGTTCAGGTTTTCGTCTTTTCATAGGCGATGAACAGATCGCTTACGAGAACGCCGTTGATCCGCATCCCAGTCAAATCGGCGTCTCTGATGTCTGAATCTGCGAAGGTGATATCGCGTATGGTCAATCGCGATGGATTTGAAAGTGACGAAGTGTTTTTCGCCAGCAGCGCAGTCGGTATTCTGATTAAAGGCCAGCGAGCCGATGAGCTTGCGGCTAAATACAACTTGCAGCCAGAAACCTCAGACCCAACGGGTGCATCTAGCAAAGGCTACGCACGGGAGCTTACGCCGGACTTGCAGCCTCCGCAAGGTCTGGCTGGCCCAGGCAAGGTGTCCATTGTGGCGCGCGAAGGTGCCGCTCTCGACGGCAAGACCTTGCTGGCATGTGAATTCGTAGCGGATTGAATATTGCCGAGCGGTGGGCCAGCCCTGCCGCTCGGATTGCCCCCGATAGTCGTCGTCTACCATATCCGCTGCGGAACCATCCATGAAAATAGTCACCAGCTCGCCTCCTTTGCCACTAGGTGGACTGCAATGGGTACGGTTCCGCCAGCGAGGTGAACTGCGAAGGGCGATGCTTGAACGCCGCTTCGATGAGGTTGAGCGCATATTGGCGGTGCTTGAATCGACGTGGTGGCAGTGCACCGATCTGTCGGAGGATCGCTATACCCATCTCCCAACCGACGCTGGCCTGCCAGGTCTGAAAGAGCGCGGACCAAAGCATCATGCTACCAAGAACATATGCACGCACAGGTATTTCCCCGCTATCTCCCTGACACCGGAAGGCCCTGAATTGCATATCGAGAGAGCGGTTTGCGGGTGGGCGTCCGTTCCCGCTTCTGGATCCCAAACAGGAACAGCATTTCTCCCCTGAGTTTGGAAGGATCGGTCATTCCACCCTGAGAAAGATCGATTATCTTGCGGGTGGACTTGTTGTATGACCGATCGTCATCCACGCGCGTATCAATTTCAAAGCCGGCATCCGACAACAGAGACCGCAACATATTCAGGTCGTAAGACGAAATCGGGCCGTATTCGTTTGCGGAAGACATGGCGTCCTCCTTTCGTTGGGGCCAAGGGATTTCACCTTGAAGCGGCAACGCCATTTTAAAAAACTACCGAAGAAATCAGCCTGCGCGTTTTGAGGGTCATTAGCAAGGGAATTCCAATGTGCTAGATCGCAGCCGCCCAATGGCGACTAGGAAATAGCTGGTGAACTTCGCTTGAGGTTCTTCCAAAGCCGTCTTCGCTTGCGTCTGGGGCTATTCGGGCGCACTGTAAAGTGTCGGTAGCGATGTCACGGGCACTACTGGTTGAGGGTCGATTACCCTAGCCCCAACGAGAGGAGGACAGGATGTCTTCCCACCCCAGCTTCGCTGCCATTTCCCCAGATGAGATGGAGATTATCCAGTCGGTCTTGAAGGGTGCGGGCTATAGCGCCACTGTGCTGGGCGATGACCAGCGACAATTCAACACGGCCGCGTTTCTTGTAATGAAACTGTTTCTTGCGGGTGAGACATCGGCAGATGCTCTCGCAGCGCAATTAAAACTCCGGCTTGGAAGAGCGAGTTCTTACAAGCCTTCTTACCAATAGCCGCTCGCGCCCTATGCTATTCTTGGATTGCCTCGCAACATGAGGTATGTACTTCGCTTCTTCCGGAAAGTGCGCTCCCGATCAATTGAAGCCGAGGAGCAGTCCTGGGAAAACGAAGGCGGCGCGGTAGGCCGTCCCCTTGGTCATCCCCAGCATACTCCGAGACTGTTCTGACTCGGAAGAGCAACTGGCAGATGACCGATCATTGTTGCGCCCTCCAGCGAGAGTCGTCGCAAGAAAACAAGAGGATATCTGACATGACAGAGAGAACGACAAGCAGCGAAATCACTTTCGTGCATCAATTCGTACTAAGTAGCCTCATGGCACCTTTGGAAGCTGGCACCTATCGTCTCGTCGTCGATGAAGAGCTCGTTGAAGGCCTTAGTTTTACGGCCTACAGGCGAGTGGCAACCCACCTCGAGATACCTGCAATTTCCGCAAAAACAGTCAAACGTCAGTTCTTGCAGGTGTCTGCGGCGGAGATTGAGGATGTGCTTCGAAAAGACGCCGAATTGGGGAGTGCCACCGCAACGAACTAAGGAGGGTTGCCACCATTGCGATGTCGAAAGACAATCCTCATTACGTCCGATGGGCTTCATCGTCGTCCAGATTGGTCGGTGTCATGTACCAATTCAAAATCGCAAGGCCGACTGTTTCCAATTGGCAGGCACCAGTCGGCGAAAGGCTCAGCTTATGACTCTAATCTTTCCAAATCGCAGTCGCAGTTACGACGGCACCAGAAATGCCGTTCGCTTTCTGGGTCACGACGGCATAGTTGAGGTGCGATTCTTCATTGAGGCTGCGGCACTTGGGCAATCAAGTTCGTCGAACATCAGTTCTGAGTGTCTATAGGCATTCGATGCAGCACGTGGTTCGATTCTCGAAGCGGCGAAAAAGATTTACTTGCGCGGCCGACGACCTATGTACCTGCTTAGTGTTAGAGATTTCAGATGAATTCCGCCTCGCAGCTCCGAGAAATGCCGGGGCAATCGGCGGCGAGACTGTCGCCTACCTGATCATGAGCCTTGCTTTCAGACAAAGCGCCCTTCTCTGCCTCGCGACAAGCGCTTCTGGTCACTGCATTCGGGTGAACGCGCCGCTGTTATCGCAATGAGCAAAGGGGAGGAAGTGGGCAAAATCCTCCTGGACTTTGAGGACCCTACGCTCAAGCACCGCAGGATCCTTGATGCCGCCTATTGGGTGAAGGGTTGCAGCTCGCTGGGTCTTTTACGATGCGCGGTACTTGTGCGGGACGGCAAGAAGGGACGGATCGCGCTGCTCGATGTCAAGGAGGCAATTGCGGCAACAGCTCCGTCCGCTCACAGCGCCAGAACGCCACACGACTGCGCTAAGAGAGTCGTCACCGGCGCCAAGTCACTCTCACCCAATCTTGGCGACCGAATGGTCGCGTCGCATGTGCTTGATAAAGCGGTCTTTGTCCGAGAAATCGCGCCGCAGGACATGAAGATAGAAATAGATCGTATGTCTGGCGGCGAAATCCAGGCTATGGCCCGCTGTCTTGGTGGCGTGGTTGGCCACGCCCGGTCGACAAATGGAATTGAAGGAATGGCAAGCCTGGGTCCGCGAACTGCGAATTGCCCGCAAGAAAAAGCCGGATGCACCGTCGTGGCTCTGGACGAGCGTTATCGACCTCCTCTTTATCGATGACAGGGCCTATCTGGAGCATTGCCGCCAGTTTGCGCTTGCACATCAATAATGGCAAAACGCACTCCGACCGAGCTTGCCGCGATGCATCTTACCGGCGGAGGAGGCGTTTTTGCACCGGGCGCCGTCCGATCGATCGCCATTGAGAAACGCCGCCCCCATGCTCCTATGCTCGCGGGAAGCGAATGGGGGCGTCAGGACGACAATCACGTCTGGAGAGCCCTTCAACGTCAAGAACGGGAATTGCTGCCCCCAAACATTGCCGTAAGGCGGCCGAGGCACGATTGCTTTCAAAGCCTCCCGGAACGTTCCGAGGAGAGCCCCAAGATGAATGACGACTTTCGCTTTAGGGGTGAAAAGTGCGACCTTAGTGATATGTTTCCGGAGATGAAAATGGGAACAGCACTTGAGAGGGAGGCATCGGGAGTTCGACCTAGACCTCATGATCGGCCGCGCGCAATCGACAGTCTCGGCGATGCAATTGTCCATCTCAACTGGGAGGCGCGGATATACAACGTGAGAGGATAGGTCATGCTCGCATAATCTGCGGTCTTGCGTCGAGAATTGGCGAATGCGGGTATTCAACCGAGAATGTCAATTCTTTCCCATATACGAAGGTTCGGAAACGATATGAAAACTACGGCATCTAAACGATTTCTCAGCTGGCGTGGAACCTTTGATACGGTCAGAGCTTATATGTCGGAGGAGTGCTGCGATGAGCAATGGTATCAACAGACAAAAGCCAGACCTTAGAACGACTCCTGACCCACAGCAGCCCTGGATGTCCTGGATCGCGATAGGCATTATTATCGTTGTTGCGGCGCTGAGCTGGAGCTTCTGGCCACATATCACCCCCACTTACTCCAACCTTCCAGCAAACACAACTACGCCGCACACCGCCACTATGGCGGCACCCGCGCAACAATAGTGGGAAGAGGATAAACCCATGACAAAGCAAGAAAAGCCAATCGAACCGAGCACATCGGATACAAAGCAAGTTCGCAAGAGCAATGCCGCAGCATATGAGCGAGGCGCGGACGCCGGCAAACAAAGGCATCCGAAAGAGGAAAATCCTTATCCCGAAGGAAGCGGCGCCGCCAAGTCGTTTGAGCACGGCCAGCTAGACGCACAAAAGATCAGAAGCAACGATAAGCCACCGGGACGATAGGCTGATGGTCTCAGTCGAGACCGCTTGATCACTGATCGGCCTAATTTATTGGTTTTTGGTTTATTGCCGGAGCGCCCGGCGGCCGCGATTGTGGTGGCAGTTAAGACCGATCCGCTCGGCACATGTTTTCACCCTTGGTTCAGACCAGCGCAAATTCCTCTCGTGGCCCTCCATTGACCGTCCCGCGCCCAGCAAAGGCGGTGAAATAAGGGGCACGCTTACCGCGCCGCCCATCGCTTAACTCTTCTTGAAACCGAACTTTTCGAATGACCACCCAAGAGTTCATCGAACTAGCGGTAATGCAGTGAGGTGCTTCCGTTGTTTTCGACCAGGCCGAAAATCGCATGCATACGATCAAGGCCTTACTCGTCGCGACGATTGGAGGCTGACATGATGATCGTCGCCGCGCTCGGCGGGAACGCACTTCTGCGCCGCAGCGAGCCGATGACCGCTGAACATCAGCGCGCCAATATCGGGGTCGCTGTTGCCGCCTTGGCTGATGTCATTCATGCCGGTCACTCTTTGGTCATCACCCATGGCAACGGCCCCCAGGTCGGGCTCCTTGCGCTGCAGGCGGAAGCCTCCAACGGCAATGGTTTTCCATTGGATGTCCTCGGCGCCGAAACAGAGGGCATGATCGGCTACATGCTCGAACAGGAACTCCGAAATCTCCTGGGGAACAATCCAATTGCAACCTTGTTGACCATGGCACGTGTGGAGGCGGGTGATCCCGCCTTTGCGCATCCGACCAAGTTCATCGGGCCGGTTTACGATGCGGCGACCGCCCGCCGGTTCGCCAGTGAGCGTTGTTGGAGAATTGCGCCCGACGGTGAAAGCTGGCGGCGCGTCGTCTCCTCGCCAAAACCCTTGGCAATCGTCGAGGCAGAAACCATCGCCTTGCTCGTCAATCACGGCGTGACCGTCATTTGCACCGGCGGCGGAGGCATCCCCGTGATTGAGCAGGAGGACGGCAGCCTTACCGGGATCGAGGCCGTCATCGATAAGGATGCTGCGAGTGCGCTGCTGGCAAGGCAGTTAAATGCCGACATGTTGCTGCTTCTGACAGATGTCGATGCGGTCTATCTGGACTACGGGACACCAAAGGCTCAAAGCTTGGGTCGCATTCCTCCGGAGATGTTATCTGAGGTGAGGTTCCCGCCAGGCTCGATGGCGCCGAAGGTAGCTGCAGCAATTCAGTTCGCGAAAGAAATGGATAGGCCGGCTGGCATTGGCAGGCTGGAGGACGCCGGTGCCATCGTCCGCGGCGAGAAAGGAACCTTGCTCGACCCACGTCTGTCGGCAAAAGGTTGCAATAAGAAGCAGGCATAAGGCGATTCATTCCGCATGCGAGATTCGATCTCCTGCGTAGCAACGATCAATATCGCGTGCGTCGACGCTCCGATTTCAAAAAACTCCCTGTTTCCGCGGGGATGTATGGACGCCTCCTCCAGATAGTGATCAACGTCTCCATTCGGGCACACAGATGCCGGCGGGCGGCGTCCGTCAGAAGCAGATCGTGAATAAATGATCCTCAATATCCAAGCTAAGTCAGCATCCGACCGATTTCGCGCAGCGAGCTGTGCCATTTGAGTGCCTCTTCGATGACGTGCGGCGTTTGTCCTCCCCGCGCAAGGGCTCTTTTGTGGTAGTCGGACAAGGCTTCGCGGTAGGCCGGATGCACACAATTGGTGATGATGGTGATAGCGCGTTCCCGCGGCGCGAGACCGCGAAGGTCAGCCAGCCCGGTTTCGGTCACCAATATATCGACGTCGTGTTCGGTATGGTCCACATGGCTGACCATGGGCACGACCCTTGAAATCGCACCGTTCTTTGCCGTCGATTTCGTAACGAAGATCGACATATAGGCGTTGCGGGCAAAATCGCCCGAGCCTCCAATACCATTCATCATGTGTGTTCCACCGACATGGGTCGAATTGACATTGCCGTAGATGTCGAACTCCAAGGCGGTGTTGATTCCGATGATCCCAAGGCGACGAATGACCTCCGGATGATTGCTGATTTCCTGCGGGCGCAGGATCAGCCGCGATTTATATGCCGCGATATTTGGAATGACCTTGCGATACATGTCGGCGGACAAGGTCATTGAGGAACCGGATGCAAATGTGAGCTTTCCGGCATCGATCAGATCGAAGGTCGAATCCTGAAGGACCTCGGAATACATGGTCAGATCGTGAAACGGCGTATCGATGAAACCGTGGAGTACGGCATTCGCGATCGTACCGATGCCTGCCTGAAGCGGCAGCAGGCTTTGGCTCAAGCGTCCGAGTTTGACCTCATGCATCAGGAATTCAGCTAAATGCCCCGCAATCGCCCGCGTTTCGGCATCCGGCGGCTGAACGGTCGAAGAACTGTCGCTGTTTTGCGTGACGACAACAGCGGCGATCTTCTCCGGGAGAACCGGAATAAAAGGCACTCCAATCCGGCTGTCTGGCGTCATGACCGGAATTGCCTCGCGGCTTGGCCGGCGCGTCGGGATATAGATATCGTGCAGCCCTTCCAATTCCTGTGGCTGCGACTGGTTGATTTCGACGATGACCTTATCGGCTAGGATCGCGAAGCTTGCCGAATTGCCGACCGATGTCGTCGGAATGATCCCGCCGTCTTCGGTGATGGCCGTCGCCTCGATCACGGCAATATCGACCGGTGAGATCTGACGGCTGCGAAGAAGTTCCACCGTCTCGGACAGATGCTGATCGATGAACATGACTTCGCCGGCATTGATCGCGTTTCGCAGAACCGGATCGGACTGAAAAGGCATACGGCGGGCGAGCACATGCGCCTCGACCAGGGCCTTGTCGAGATTGTTCCCCAGCGACGCGCCGGTCATCAGCGTGATCTTCAGCGGATCGTCCTTGGCGCGCTTGGCAAGTGCCATTGGCACGGCCTTTGCCTCGCCTGCGCGCGTAAAGCCGCTCATACCGATGGTCATTCCGTCCTTGATCAGCCGGGCGGCATCGTCGGCGCTGACAATGCGTTCGAGCAACTCCCTGTTTCTAATGCGCTCGCGAAACATGGCGATCCTTTCTCAGATCATGGATATCAGGAACAACAGCCGAGTTTGCGACATGCGCTGCATCTCGGTCTTTCGGGGTAAATGCGACGAGAAGTCGGGATATTTTCTAAGCCGAGGACGCAATGCTGCATTGATTTCCGTCAATGGAGCTCGGTGCCCGCCATGATTTCATGGGGGATCGCGATGTCCTGGCCCCCGGCCGGCGGTCACGCCAAAGTGCTGAGCGCGATATAGGCAGCAACGGCGACGACGAGCGCCATCAACGTTGTCACACTCAATGCTGTGGCGTAGGCGCGACTTCCGAACATGATGGCCAGCACCATCTTCACTATAAGATTGGCCGCCGCGGCCACAGAGATCGCGATCGTCGCAACCTCAGTCGTCAGCACCGACCCCGCCATGCGTGCCGTCGACAGGGTGATGGCATCAAGATCGGCAAGTCCCGAAAGCGGCGCGACGACAAAGATCATCGATGGCCCGATCTGGTCGATCACGAATTTCGATAGGAAGCTTATGACGCCGAGAAACGCTCCGAAGCGGAGAACCGTGAGTAATTCGAACGGATTATCTGGATTGATGTCGGTTGCCTTATCGTCGGCCTTCGCTCCCCTGAGCATCAGGAAGGTCGCCGAAAGAAAGACAAGAATGACGGGAACGAACGCGACAGCCAGCTTGAGAACGAGCACAGGCGCCAATATGCCACTGATGACCAGTGCGCGTCCGATGGACATTGCTCCGGCGATCGACGCGCCGGCAACGAGGCTGTGGGTCGCCTGGGTGCTGCCGGACGATAGACGCGCAAAGGACAAGGTGACGGCGGTAGACGATATGAACCCGCCTGCAGCGCCACTAAAAAGGATTCCATGCTTTGGTCCGGCAATGCGGATCGCCAGATAGCCGATATAGGAGATGGCGGCAATCAGGATTGTCAGCAGCCATAGCTGGAATGGGTTGATCGCATTCCAGGGATCGATTGTTCTGTTGGGAAGGAGAGGCAGCGCAACGAGTGTCATGGCAAGCAGCACGAGTGCAGCTCTAAGTTCCAGCCATGTCAGATTTCGCAGGAATCCATGCAGACTATGGCGAGCAGCCAGCAAGGCGGTCACCGCGACGCCTCCGGCCGCAGCGACGGTCATGTCGGAAACGGTCGCAATGACCCCAAGGACGAAGACGGCGAGAGCCGCTATGACGCCGGTGACGCTATAGTCTTCCTCCTGCTCGGCCTCGTATCTGCTGAAGACGACAAATGCGATGCCGAAAACAACGAAAACGGCGACCGGCAGGACCGGTCCGAGCTTGACTTGCAGGAAACCTGCCAAGCCACCGAGAAAGCCGGACAGGCCGAAGGTGCGAATACCGGCCGTTCTTTTACCGGGCTCCGTCTCGCGCTCCTGCCAGCCACGCTCAACCCCGACCAGAATGCCGATGGCAAGAGCGAGGCTGAGACGCGGAAACGCTTCGATGATATCCATTTCATAACAATAGTGACGAGCGAATGCGCAAGCAATCTGGATTACTAAATTCCACCGTCGGGCACCTCACTGACCGCTGAGAAGCGACTTGCGAAAACGCAGCGTAGCCATGGCAAAGAATGCCGCTCCGATGCCGAAGAGCGCCGGCATTTGCCGCCCTACGATCGCAAATCCGGCTCCCCGATAAAGCACGGCCTGCGATAAGGCGACGAAATGAGTCGATGGCGAAAGCTGCATCACATTCTGCAACCAGCCGGGCATGCTCTCCGTGGGTGTCGTGCTTCCGGACAGGAGGTTCATGATGATAAGAACCGGCATCACAATCAGTCCGAACTGCGCCATCGAGGTCGAAACGGTGGCAATCAAGATGCCGAGTGACGTCACCGAACATTAGTAGAAGACCGCCGCGGCTACAAAGAGGCTTACAGATCCCGCGATGGGCATACCGAGTAGGCGCTCGACGACGACGGTAAGCGAAAAGATCGCAGCGACGACGATGACGAGGCCATTCGCCCATATTTTTGCGAGCATGCTTTCGATCGGGGAGACCGGCATGACGAGCAGGTGCTCGATTGATGTAGATCATCTGCTGAGTGCAGCCGTCGCCGTTACTCATTGTTCTATCCCATCCGCGAAGAAAGATTTTCCATCCTTTGAGAAGAGATTTCGGCTGGCCAGAAGCAGCAAAAGGCCAAGAGATCTCACATCCCTCTGGCATTCTTTCGGCCTGATAGACAGGTCTCGCTTCGTCGCTACTGGTCGATCACCGCGTGACCGTCATCTGCAGGGGCGGCGGAGGCATCCCTGTGATCAAACAGACGGACGGTGGACTTACCGGGATTGAGGTCGTCATCCACGAAGATCTCACTGATCTGCGGCGCGAAGTTCCCGGCGGCTCCATGGCGCCGAAGGTCGCTCTTCGTAAGTGATCCGCGGAGACCGTTCAACTCGGGGGAAATAGTTTTGCAATTGATCGTCAGAGCCCGGCAAGACGTCGCCCCAACATCCCACGCAAATAGAACCGTGATGTTGATCTAGGACAACGCGCATCATCGGGAGTTAGGTGACGATAGTCTCGATTAAAGAAGCTTACCATGAACTCTATTCCTTCCCTGACCTTCTCTGATCCTGCGCGCCAAGCCGAAACATGAGTCGTAGAATTGTCCGAATATCTCCATTGTGAACGGAATGAGGCCTATGATTGCCTACGCTCCGTCCTACACGCGCTGCGAGATTCAATGGGCCAGAAGGCAATGGTTGCCTTCTCAGCGCATCTGCCGCAATTGATCCGGGGACTATTCTACGAAAACTGGCAGCCTGAACACACCCAACCGTGCTCAAATAGAGTGGCTTTCCTTGCGAGCATAGGCACGCGATCAGTGAGGCTGAACGACCTGGGCGTCGAGCAGGCAGCGCAGAATGTCTTCAAGTTGCTCGATCATCGCTTGAGCCCAGCTGTGATCAAGAAAGTCAAGCTCGCGATGAATCCGTCCCTTGGGTCGCTCTGGCCCGAGCGCCCACAGCAATCAAATAGCGGCGCGTAGCTTAACAAGACGAACACCCGCAAACTTCGGTTTGAGAAACACATGCGCTTGCCGCGCTGCCTTTATTCCGGCCGATTGCTGCCGTGCGCTGTCATTTCATGCTCGCTATGTGTCGCAATCGGCTGACCGCCTCGCAACCACCGGACTTTGCGGTGGTACCAGCCTAGTTGCCTGCGAGTGTCTGAATGGCGAGGCGCTGCCCTCCCCTTCTGCAATCGCGATCGGTCATCAGCATTGTCTTACTCCTTTGTGACTAGCTTGAACGCCCGTCTTCCTCAATAGCTCTTTTGACGCGCCGAAGAATAACGGCGCGCGCTTTCCGGTCGGCGGTTTGACGCAACCGCTCCTCCAGATTGAGGACGATCGATTGGTAGTCGTTGTGCCAATCCGAATGGCCGACATCCCGGGGTACAAGGCGCGGAGGCGGCGTGACATGCGCAAGCGGTGCGGCGGCTGTTTTCGCCAGACTGTAGCTGTCATCGAGCGATGGTATCATGACGGCGGCGTCCGGCTTCTCGACCAAGAGACGAGATTTCAGGCTGTCACGCGCGCCTGGTTCGCCGTGAACCAGAAACAGCCCCGAACGGATCGGCTCCCTGGCCCCTATCCACTGCGCCAGCTCGGTAGCGTCGGCGTGACCGCTATAGGCATCCAGTGATCGCACAGTCGCGCGGACGATGATTTCTTCACCCTGGATTTTTACGGTGCGCGCGCCGTCTTCAAGAATTCTCCCAAGCGTGCCGGCTGCCTGGAATCCGACGAGCAGCACTGTGCCTTCATCTCGCCAAAGCCAGTTCTTGAGGCGGTGGCGAATGCGGCCGGCCTCACACATGCCGCTGGCAGCGATGATGATATGGAAGCCGCGAATGAGGTCGATTGCTTTTGATTGCTCGGCCGTTTCCGTAAAGCGCACATTTTTGGCATTCAGCGCTTTGATTAGCAGGTCGCCGTTGGGGATGGAATGTGCATGCTGCTTGAAGATTGCAGTTGCGCGCGAGGCCAATGGCGAATCGATGATGACGGGACAGCGGGATATCTCACCAGCGTCCATCAACACATTGATATCAGCAAGCAATTCCTGTGTACGCTCGACCGCAAATGATGGGATCAGCAGGGCGCCGTTGGGATGATAGGCCTTGAGAAGGATCTCGCGAAGCTGCCCACGACGAGCGACGTCGGAAACTTCGTCTCGTTCGCGATCCCCATAGGTGCTTTCGCAGATGACGTAGTCGAAATCCTTGGGAGCATCTGGTCGGGCCTCTAAAAGCTTGTGCTGCGGACCGACATCACCGGAAAACAGCATGCGGATCGGGCCGTTTTCGGTTGCAAGCTCGATTTCGACCGAAGCCGAACCGAGCAGATGTCCGGCGTCCCAAAGCCGAAACCCAAGCCCGCCCTCCAATCTCTGCCATTCTTTATAGGAAACTGCTCGAAACTGTGTCATCGCGGCACGCGCGTCTTCTGCGGTATAAATGGGTTGCAACGTGTCGCGCGATCTGTGCCGGTTGCGGCGATTCAGCTGCTCGACCTCTGCTTCCTGGATATGTCCGGAGTCTTGCAGCATGATCGAACAGAGATCCAAGGTCGCGGGCGTACAATAGATCGGCCCGTTGAAACCGGCTTTCACCAGCTTCGGGATAAGTCCGGAATGATCAATATGCGCGTGGGTCAAAATGACGGCGTCAACCAGAGACGCATCGAACGGGAACGGCCTGTAATTCAATTCCTTCTCGGTCTTGGAGCCCTGGAACATGCCGCAATCGACCATTGTGCGTGTATCGCGATACTCAAGGACAAAGCACGAGCCGGTCACCGACCCGGCCGCACCGTAGAAATGTAAAACTGAATCTGTCATCTGGCTCCCTCGCATGCACCTAACCTTATGTGCGGCGGATCAGGTTTTCTTTGCTCAAGATCAAGGAAACAGGGTAAAAAGTGAGATTCTCTGTCCTTTCCTCCAAATGGGAAGGCGATCTCATCATGTCCATCAAAACGGTCTTGAGCATCCTCGACGTCAACCAGTTCAATGATGATCTGAAGTGCGCCGTGGACTTTTGCCACTCACACGACGCACACCTCACGGCATTGTTGATAGCGATGTGCGCAACTCCCCACTTCAGCTCATACGAGTCTCTCGCCGATAGGCTCGACAGGCGCGTGCGCGACACAGAAAACCTGACGGAGAAAGCATGCGATGTTAGAACGCTTGTAAAGGGAAGCATAAGGTCTTACGAGGTGCAGGAAATCTACACAGAATATGCCTGGGCCGACGAGGATATCGCCGAGCGGGCACATTATGTCGATCTGGTTCTCGTCGGCGCGCAGGCCGCCCACAATGATTTGCTTCGACAAAGAGTGGTCGATGGAGCATTGCTTCAATCGCCCACACCTGTGCTGATCAATCCAACCAACAAGCATCTTGGAGAAGCGCCAAAGGTAGTCCTGTTGGCCTGGGATTCGAGCGAGGCTGCCGCCCGCGCAACCCGGCAATCGATAGACTTCTTGCAAGCCGCCGGAACGGTGCATGTGACGCTCGTCGAGGCGCCTTCCTTGCACGCTGCAGGCTACGAGGAGCAGGGAGCGAACATATCCAAGTTCCTTGAGCGGCACGGCGTTAGGGTCAGCCTCGATTGCATTTCTGACAATGGGCATTCCGTGGAGAACGCGCTTCGAAAACATGCGGTCGAGATTGGCGCCGGGATGATCGTCATGGGAGCTTATAGCCATCCGCGGCTTAGACAACGCCTGTTCGGCGGCGTGACACAATCGATGCTGAGTGACCTGGATTTACCCTTGTTTCTCGCTCACTGACGAGCCCCGGACTCCATTTGCTGGTTATGAAGGCAGATATGTCTCCTCCCGCTCGAGCATTCTTGACCTTCATCAAAGCGCCGGATGAGCGGCCACGCGATCATTGACTCAGCTTACTGAAAAGGACCGACATGAAAACGCAATTCCATCTGCAGCTGATCATCTATCCCAATGCTTCCTCGTTCTCTGTCGTTCAAAAACGAAACCGACTTTGCTCGCCACCAGCAGGTGGATCTCAGTGTGGCAGGTTAGGAGGTCATCAGTGCAAAAGTTATTGCTGATCATATTGATCGTCATGATCGCGACGATCATCGGGATTTTGTGGGTAAAGCCGATTGCCGGAACCGGGCGACAGACGCCGCTTGAGAAATCGGCTACGCAATGACCATCCTGAAAACATTTCGCGGTCCAAAGGCGGCTTTGTCGCGCCCGCTGGCGAAGGAAATCATTCTTCCTCGAACACTATATGGGTTCGTTTTTCGAGCATCGGGGTGGCATCAGGCGGCCACTGCAATCCTGTCTATCGTGCTCTTTACGGCGGGAACCATACCGCTGGAGGTACAGCGACGGATCGTGAATGCGGCAACAGAGGATGGTTCCTATCGAACGATCGCCATTCTGGTGCTGATTTACATTCTCCTGGCTCTGACCGAGGGAGCCGTGAAACTGGTGCTCAATATCTACAGCAGCTGGATCGGAGAAGCGGCCGTTCGATGGCTGCGTTTGCAGGTATTCGAGGCATCGCGGACATCGGCAACGGGGGACTCGATGATGGCCAGCGAAGGTATCCAACTCTCGATCATCCTGGCAGAGGCGGAACCCGTCGGCGGCTTTGTCGGCACGAGTATCTCGGAGCCATTGTTGCAGATCGGCATATTGACGGCTGTCTGCGGCTATCTCGTCTATCTGCAGCCGCTTATTACGATCATTGTCGTCACGATATTTCTTCCACAAAGTGGTTTCGTCCCGGTCATGCAGGCGGCGATCAACCGCCGCGTCGGGAAAAGGATCAGCATCATGCGCAATGTCAGCGAGGATATCGTCCAAATGGGGCAAGCAATTGACACTGACGGGCAACAGGCATCGCGTATTGGAGATGTCTTCCGGATCAACATGAGCATCTACAAGATCAAGTTCACGATGAATTTCATGATGAATCTGATGACCCAGATGGGCTACGCAGGCATATTCGCGTTAGGCGGCTATTTCGTGGTCACCGGGAAGACCGAAATCGGAACAGTCGTCGCTTTCGTGTCCGGTCTTTCAAAAATAAATGACCCCTGGGGCGATCTCGTCAACTGGTACCGCGATCTGCGTGTAACCCAGGTTAAATATGGCCTCATATATAATTCTGCTCAGATTGGCACCTCATCAGCGGGTGAATTGCCAGCCCCGAAAACACTTCCTGGGACGCTCAACCCGGAGAAGTGAAGTTGTGTAGACCTCCGCTGACGATCTCCACCACTGGGATCGGACTACTGCGGAGAGCTCAAACTTAGGGTTCGATTTGTGATATCGATCGGCAATCGTGCTGCCGACGGCATTCACGTCGGTGTTGATCCGGAATTTTCCGTCCGACCGGTATTGCTGAGACAGATGAGATAATTGCACAGTGAGCGCCGTCTGCATCATTGTTGAGAGAAAACTCAATGGCGAACAGCGACGGCGCGCCCGGGGGTCGGAGGGCAGCACAGACGGTATTCTTCCCCCGTTACCTTGGAAGATCGGTCGGTGGTTGTGCGGGTTGCGGGGCCGGATGTGGGCGATTTGAAGATTGACGGGAGGTCAGGCGTCGTCGGAAGCCTGAGGTCGGGCATTCTGCCGGGAGAATTGAGCTGTCACATCGCGCAATGGAACTGGCGGCAGATGCAGCACGCGGAGGCTGATGGGTTTTTGAAATTCGAAAAAGCGTCATCTGTTGGAGGTGCGTTCGAGGTCTTCGAAGGGGTCGCGGCCAATCGCGGCGCACGGCGGCATCGGCGTTTGACCACGACAGTCGGCTCGCGTTTTGACACTATTCCACCCTCCGGATGTCACCCGACGTCAAAAGCCATTACCCTTTGCCGGGGGAATGTAGGGGTCGGGGTAACCAAGCTTCGGTTGGGCCGTACTACTGCCTGTATTCTTTGACGACTTTTGGCTTGAGTCTTTTGATTCGTCGGCGCTACCGGATTGGTAGGCATAGGCGCCGAGCATAACGCCGGCTATTGCGGCGACCAGCAAAGCTGCACGCATGTTCTTCTCCTTGTCACGGATCTGACGTTGTTAAGTCACAGGGAACGACAAATGCCCGCTGTGCATCCATGAGGTAGCGTCGCCTTAACGGCTTGGTTGGATCGACTTGGTATTCGGGTTGCCATGACCGAAGCTGCTCATGTTCACTTCAGACGCCACCGCTTTCCCGCTGAGATCATTGCCCACGCCGTATGGCTCT
>NZ_JAELUG010000467.1 GCF_016429255.1 Rhizobium sp. ASV8 | reverse complement strand
CTTACGCTCCAGCTCCAACCGTCAGTCCAATACTTGCAAACCCAAGTATAGCAAAGCCGATAAAATACAATGTATCATCTGGTGCTCTATCAAGCCATAGTCGCACAAAGATTTCTGATGACAGTGTTAGCATGCGGGTACAGAAAGTTCATAAATCTAGCTTACGAGGCATCCTCTCCCCTGTAGCAGCAACTGCAGTGGCAAAAACAAAAAGCAGAAGGAGTCCCCAGCCTACAGACACAAGGTAGTAAGAGTACAGAGTGAAATCCCCTTTGTGTCGCTCGTTGTCGTCTTCTTGGTGTGGTCGAGGTGCTGGCGAGGGTAATACTGTCGGAGCGCTGTTTGTCCTGTAGGCAGGTAGCTCGTCTTCTTCTTCTTCTTGTACAGTGTCCTCTTCATCAGCTGGCTCACGTATGAATTGGGTGGTGTCGGAGAGAACCTGGATCTTGCC
>NZ_JAELUG010000466.1 GCF_016429255.1 Rhizobium sp. ASV8 | reverse complement strand
CCCTTTACAATATCCGGGTCGTTTTGCACAAGCTGAAGCGCATCTGCATCCAAAACAAGAGGCATGTCCTTGTCTTTGGCGGCGCGAATCACTCGCGCAACGGTATCTTGCATCAGCGGATCTCTGCCGAGACCTGGCCCGATGACGAGAACGTGCAGCCGGGCGAGCATCTCAATGATGGGAGAAGCAATCGAGTCCGGGTTCGTTTCATCCTCTGAAGGCTTTTGCTCCTGGTTTTGCGATGGCGACTGGCGCATGAGTGGGTGAACCATGAGGTTTGGCGAGTAGGTTTTGACCACTGCGCCGGCTTCTGGTGTGCAGATGACGTGAGACTACCGTGGTCTCTCAGTTAGTATATGTGCAAGTAGGTCTCTTGGGAGATATCACTTACCATGTCGCATCCTAACCGAGCGCTAGCCATGGCGGAAAAGTACGGCGCTCCCGTGTAGTC
>NZ_JAELUG010000465.1 GCF_016429255.1 Rhizobium sp. ASV8 | reverse complement strand
AACTAGCATAGGTGTGCAGGTCAAAGCTACAACGTAAAGAGAAGCCAGCACCCCCGCTCTACCGTTGCAGTATTGGTGGTTATTTTTTGGGTGGCTTGCGCTCCCCGGCTTACTGCATCTGGCTTAGGTGCGTTGATTTGTGTGTTAGGCCGGTTATCTATCTTGCATGGGAGAGAGAGATTTTGGGGTGGGTGGTTACATAGCAGAGACGTGGAAAATGGATGGCTGATCGGCACAGCGAGGGGCTGGCTGCTTGAGACGGTTGGAAGTGAAAGGATACGGTATAAAATGGATGGAACGGCGGAAGAAATGGGTAGATGCGGCGCAAAAGTTGAAGGGCGGGTGGTCAAGCAAGCCGTTGCTGTTCGTTGTTTTATTGGGGGGTGGCGGGGAATAGATGGCTACATGCTTAAATGGGTCGTTGGATGAATTGATGTGGTAAGGATGAGAGT
>NZ_JAELUG010000464.1 GCF_016429255.1 Rhizobium sp. ASV8 | reverse complement strand
ACGGAGTACAGAGCGCCGTGCTCAGCGAAGCTGTCAGATTATTACGGTCAAGTCTTTATTACTTCGCCGATGTGCAGTAAGGGCGGTTGAGATGAAGAGGAAACTACTTGACAGCGTGAGCGTTAAGTCATTGGTGCCAAGGCAAAAATGCTACTCATCAAGGCATTTTCCATACGCTTGGAGGCTTGAACTGAAATCATTGCTGAGTGTATGGCGGCATAGCAGATTGGTCAAATTGTTCCTCGGAAAAGCCAAATTCAATAAACACAAAACAAAAAAAACCAGGCGCAAATGCAAACCCGTCCAGCAAGCTGAAGGTCTTCCAAGTAGCCTGCATCTTCCACGTGCGGAGGCGGACAACTTCAATGCGAAAGCTGTGTCGAGCTTCTCCGCACTCACTAGCGTCATCGCGTTCTCCAAAACACTAACCTTGTTGTCCACCTTCTGTTTCCT
>NZ_JAELUG010000463.1 GCF_016429255.1 Rhizobium sp. ASV8 | reverse complement strand
GCTGACACGAGGGGAGCTAGGAAGCTGTGTTCGTCAGCCTTTTCAGTGGGTTCGGCTCGCATACGGAGTACCATGGGGCCCCCCCAAACGAGCCAGCCGGACGGACGAATGGACGGATGACATGGGCGTGTATCTATGTACATGTGTGGAAAACATCGGTAAAATCCAGTAAAGCAGTAAACAAGAAAACAGAAAGAAAAAATATTAAATCGAGCAAAAACTTTAAAAACAAAACAAAACAGAATATACTCAGGGGCTCTTAAAAATTGATTCGCCCATTCTTTTTTAGAAGTATCCGTGGCTGCAACCACTGGTCTCGATTTGTCCGGCCCAGTTTGGATGTGCACCAAAAGTGGATGCGAAAAAAAAGGAACCCGTCCCAAAGGAGATATTCTCCGTCGATGGCCATTCGGGACGGGAAAGATGCGCAGATTCTCGTCTGCACTCTGATCT
>NZ_JAELUG010000462.1 GCF_016429255.1 Rhizobium sp. ASV8 | reverse complement strand
CAGTGGGACAGTTATCAATGAATACCATCGCCAGGCCACCTTAAATGACTACAGTGCGTCACTATCAATCCAGTCTTTCAACAACAAAGCACGTGATTGCCGATGACAAAAGCCCGTGAGCAGCGAACAGTTCCCGAAACTCTAGATTCGCCCAAAGCTGCTTGAGGTGACATGCCGCGAATGCACACACCAGCTCTCTAAGCAGGGGCCTCTCATCCTCCTCAAAGCAGAAACGCAGCAACGCCACGACGTCACAAACCCTTTCGTTATGGAGTGCGAATGTGCACAGTATTCGGTGAAGTTTGTGAAGAGCCAGCTGTGCAAGTGGCTGGATGTCGTAGTAGTCCGCCATGGATTGGACTCGAGCGTGTGAGACAAAACTTCTTTGTCATCCACTGAGCTATCGTTGTTTGGGTGGGCATAATGGAGTCAGCCAGGACGATATTCTTAGGAC
>NZ_JAELUG010000461.1 GCF_016429255.1 Rhizobium sp. ASV8 | reverse complement strand
ATCGATAACCGTGACGCGAATTTCTTTGCCCTAGGCGGCAATTCTCTTCTGGCGATGCGTCTCGTCGCACTTATGAAGCGCCATGGCATTCAGATCATTCTCAAGTGCGTGTTTGGCGCTCCGACCCTGGCGAAAATGGCCAGTCTGATCAAGGAGTAGGCAATGATGGGTAAAGGATTGAATCCTTATCAACGTTATTACTGGAGCGCGTCAAGCGCTTATGATCTTGCCGAAACAGCCTGCGTAAGCATCGTGTTTGTGCTGGACGGGCCATTACACATTGCGCCGTTCAGACATGCGGTGGATGCGGTCGTTAATCGTCACGAACACTTGCGATCACACTTCCACGAAACACCCGAGGGAGCGCGACGGTTTCCCGGAGCACCAGTGCGCGATGTATTGAGCGTCGACTGCGAGCCGTTCGAACTGTCCCGACTGGAGAACTGTGTCGAGG
>NZ_JAELUG010000460.1 GCF_016429255.1 Rhizobium sp. ASV8 | reverse complement strand
GCAAGGGGCAGCGCAGTGGCACCGATACGAGCTTCGGTGTCGCTGCAACAGAGGTGGAAGCCTCGGTGACGGATGATCGAATCGGTCGCAAGCGCGTCAAGGTTATCCAGCAGTCAGGGCAGCTGACCCCGGCGATCGCGCGTGCACGTGTCGTCTGGGAGCGCGCCAACGCCATCAGTAAGGCCTTGGCGGCCACCTACAAGTGCCAGGGCTGGCGGCAGAGTAACGGCGAGCTGTGGCGGCACAACATGATTGTGCGTGTGGTGGATCCCGTTATCGGTTTTGACCGGGACATGCTGATCACGGAAATCAGTTACGAACTCGGCGAGCAAGGCACTTTTGCCACGCTCAGCGTTGCACCGCCTGATGGCTTTCTACCTGAGCCGAACGATGCCTATGAGAAGCGCAAGCTTCGCAAGGGCAAGAAAACTGACAACTTTGAATACCTCATACC
>NZ_JAELUG010000459.1 GCF_016429255.1 Rhizobium sp. ASV8 | reverse complement strand
GTATAAAAGAAACTCTTTGACCCGCGGCGCATGTAGAGTGCTCTTGTTCTGCGTCATCTCTACATCGGTAGCACAAGCTCTACGACATCCCCGGTACGCCTTCTACCAACTTATCACCTGCCGGATGCTTCTTCGTCTTTCAAGCGAAACGGATATTGAAGGCTTTCAACGTCGTATTCACTGGTCTACTCCGTACAACGCAGCACAAAAGGCTCCCTCCAGGTTCCTGCTACTCACCTGCAGTTACGACTTCTTGGCGGCTATGACGCTGGTAGCCTGAAATGGAATTTGCCGATCGCTCAAGCCGACGGCTCTTCTGATAGGTAAAGACCTGGAGCACTCTGGTGTCTTGAAAGGTGTCAGGATATGTTCGGCCGCAGACGGTGACATGTGAGCGCGTCCGCAAATGACAAAACCTCTCGCTTGATACGCACAGACGACGACAAATCCTGGGA
>NZ_JAELUG010000458.1 GCF_016429255.1 Rhizobium sp. ASV8 | reverse complement strand
CTTACAAATATAGCCACCTGTTTCTGCTCCAAGCCTTGATTTATTTCCAATCGCTTAACCCGGCCCAAGGGTCGCTTGGCTGCTGCGGCCGACCCTGTCTAGACTGCCCGCTTTGTGTATGGCTACCCATTGGCTGGTGGTAGTCTTGATTCCCGTAATGAACCGTCTGCTGCGGTCCCAGCGGCGGCGGGCCTGGCGGCGGCGGCGGAGGAACGAATCCCTGGGGCATGTATCCTTGCTGGGGATGCTGATTATGCTGCATTTGTTGCTGCGGTTGCTGTTGACCATACGCAGCATAGGATTGCTGGTATGCTTGGTGAGGCTGCCCAAACGATGTTTGCGTGGCCGGTGGCGACTGCGGCCCCCTCATCGCATTCATCCCAAACGTCGTTTGATTCGGTGGAGGCGACGTCGGCCCCGGTGTTGGTCCATACTGGCTCGGGTTGTATGTTGGC
>NZ_JAELUG010000047.1 GCF_016429255.1 Rhizobium sp. ASV8 | reverse complement strand
GCTGTATGACGGCCTCACCAGCCACGATTCCAAGGGTGGCGTCGTCATGCGCCTTGCGGAGTCCATGACCCCGAATGCGGCCATGGACGTCTGGACCGTCAAGCTTCGTCCCAACGTCAAGCGCCACGACGGAAAGCCGTTCACCGCAGACGACGTGATCGCAAGCATCCGCTATATGCTGGACAAGGCCAATCATTTCGTTGTCTCCAGCCAGATCGACTTCGTCGATCCCGCCAAGATCCGCAAAGTTGACGATCTGACCGTGGAGTTTACCCTCAATCGTCCTTTCGGCCTGTTTGCTAACGCTTTCGCCGACGACCACTTCAGGATGCGCGCTATCGCTGCCGACGGCTCCGTGGTCGGCACAGGCCCATTTACTCTCGATTCCTTCACGCCCGGTCAGGAAACCCGGTTGACCCGGTTCGAAGACTATTGGGGCGAGAAGCCCGGTTTCGACAAGCTGCGGATCATCGGCTTCCGTGACCAGCAGGCGGTCACCAATGCGTTGCGTGGCGGGCAGATCGATATTGCCTATTCGGTGCCCTATACCGACGTGCCGTCGTTGACGAAGGATCCGAAGCTGAAAACCGTAATCAGCGGCACGACCACCTATCCCATGCTGGCCGTCAGGGTGGATACGGAGCCCTTCAAGGATCCGCGGGTTCTTGAGGCATTGAAGCTGGTTGTCGATCGTCAGCAGATCGTCGACAACGCATTCAGCGGTTATGCGACGATCGCCAACGACTATCTCGGCAACAATACTGCCTGCCCGGTTCCATCCGTGGCGCAGCGCGTGCAGGATATCGCCAAGGCGAAACAACTGCTGGCCGAGGCCGGGAAAACCAACCTTCGCCTCGAAGTGGTGACCGATGGCGCCTATTCCGGCATGATGGAAATGGCGCAGCTCTTCGCCCAGCAGGCCGCACAGGCGGGTATCACGATCAAGGTGCGCCGCCTCGATCCGGCGACTTTCCTCAACCGTTGGCGCGAATGGCCATTCCTCGTCAGCCTGGCAAGCGGGCCTTATGAAACGGGAACTCTTGCAGCCCTGCTGCCGGATCAGGGCGAGAATGCAACCCATTTCGACGATGCCGAGTATAACGATCTGGCCAAGCGTCTCGAAAGCACGAGCGACCTTGCCGCACAGTGCAAGCTGATCACCCAGATGCAGGCGGTCGAGTACAAGCGCAGCGGCCATATCGTGCCGGCCTATCCGGAAAACATCACCGTCTATCGAGATACCGTCAGCGGATTGAAGCCGGATTTCTATGGCCGTACGCCGATCCAATATGCCGGTGTCACCGTCAAGAAATAGAGGAATTCCGGGAAGCGTGCGGAGCGATTATCCGCCCGGAATGCGGAATGAAACAGAAGATGGAGTGCCTCCGCGATCCGGAGGAAAGCGGAGGCGCTCCAGCAGGCCGCATAGCAGGAAGAAGCATTTCCATGACTGCCGATAGCCAGAACCATAATGATCCTATGGTGATGGGGTGGCTTTCCAGGCTACAGCCTTTGTTCGCAATGCTGTTGCAGGGCATCCTTACCCTACTTGCCGTATCACTGCTGATCTTTCTCGCCGCGAGAGCCTTGCCCGGTGATGTCGCCAACATGATCCTCGGTCAGAGCGCGACGCCGGAACAGCTCATTTCACTTCGCTCCGATCTCGGTCTCGATCAGCCGCTTTGGTGGCAATATCTGTCGTGGCTGGGGGGGATTCTGCGTGGAGACTGGGGCGTCTCTCTTGCCAATGGGCAGCCGGTCGCCGATATCCTCGTTCTTGCGGTACGCAATTCCGCGGCTTTGAGCGGTGTCGCGCTTGCGGTGATGTTGCCGCTGTCGCTGGTTCTCGGCGTCGCGGCCGCGCAGTTTCGCGACGGTTTCCTCGACAGGCTTTTTCTCGGCATGTCGATGGTTGCCAATGCCGTTCCGGACTTCGTCACCGGGACAGTGCTGGTTGCGCTCTTTGCAACAACTGTGCTGCACGTTCTGCCTGCGGTTTCCTTCATTCCGCCAGGAGGCTCGCCGTTCTCCTATCCCGTTGCGCTGGTGCTGCCTGCCGCGACCGTCATCATCCCCGGTGTCATGTATCTCTCCAGGCTGGTCCGCGTCGCCGTGATCGATGTGATGGCAACCGAGTACATTCAAACGGCGATCCTGAAGGGACTGTCTCCGAGCCGAATCCTTTTTCGCCATGCATTGCCGAATGCTGTCGCTCCGGTCATTCCGGCGGCAAGCATGGTGGCGGCATTTACCGTCGGCGGTATTGTCGTGGTCGAATACCTGTTCGCCTACCCGGGCGTCGGCAGCGCCTTGGTCGATGCCGTCACCAACCGCGATCTGCCTGTCATCCAGGCGAATGTGCTCGTGATCGCCTCCGCCTATTTCATCCTCAATCTTATCGCCGATGCGCTCGCGCGGAGAAATGGCGCGTCAAACCGGCAAGGAGGGCACGCCGCATGAGTATCGATGTGGACATAATGCCGGCAACGCGCCGGCGGTTTCGCCCGCGTCCCACCGGGTGGCGCCGCCTCTGGACGTCAGCGCAGGTGCGCTGGGGTGTCGCGCTGCTGGTGGTCATAACGGCCTTGATCGTGATTGGCCCATTTCTTACGCCTTATGATCCGGCAGCACCGGTGGGCAAACCCTATGCGATGCCTTCCGCGATGGCGTTGCTGGGCACCGACAACCTCGGGCGCGACGTTTTCTCCCGCGTGCTTTCCGGCGGTGTCTATCTTGCCTGGATGGCACCGATTTCGGCGTTGCTGAGTGTTGCGCTCGGTGCCGCCATCGCGCTCGTCACCGCCTATTACGGCGGTTGGACGGACCTTCTGCTGATGCGATCGCTGGATGTCCTGCTTGCTTTCCCCGGCGTTCTGCTGACCCTTCTCTGCGTCTCGGTGTTCGGGCCTGAACCGGCTTTGCTAGTCGGGCTGGTGACATTGACCTTGATGCCAGGCGTGGCGCGGGTGATCCGCGGCGCCGCACTGCCTCTTCTCAATCAGGAATACGTGCTCTGGGCGAAGGCCGTCGGCAAACCCGGACACAATATCATCCTGCGCGAACTTCTGCCCAATGTCTCCTCACCTCTGCTGGTCGAGCTTGGCCTGAGGCTCAGCTGGTCGGTCGGCATTCTCTCGTCGATGAGCTTCATCGGCTACGGCATCCAGCCACCGGCTGCCGATTGGGGCCTGATGGTCAACGAAAACGGCGGCGGCCTCGGCACGCAACCTTTCGCAGCCCTGGCTCCCATCGCGATGATCGTTCTTTACACCATCGGCGGCGCTCTCGTTGCCGAAGGCGCTGCGCGCGTGGTCGCCCGAACTGAAGGCAAAGCATGATGCCGGTACTGAATGTCTCTGGATTAACTGTCGAGCGCTCTGACGGCGCGCCGATCATCGAAGATGTTTCGCTTGCCCTTGATGTCGGGGAGGTCATGGGTGTGGTTGGCGAGTCCGGCTCTGGAAAGTCGACTTTGGCGCTGGCGCTTCTCGGTCACGCGCGCCACGGCGTCCGTATTGCAGGCGGCACGGTGCGCATAGCCGGCACCGAGATGCTCGAATTGGACAAGGCCGGCTTGCGCCGGGCGCGCAGCGGGCTGGTTGCCTATGTCGCGCAGGATCCTGGTGCGGCGCTCAATCCCATGCTGCAGCTTGGCACATTGCTGGCGGAAGGACTGAGCGGCACCAAGGCGGAGAAGGAGGATCGGGCACGAGAAATATTGCGCAAGGTCGGTTTGCCTAGCGATGACAGGTTCCTTCAGCGCCGGCCGCGGCAATTGTCGGGCGGCCAGCAGCAACGGATCGCCATCGCAATGGCGGTCATCGCCAGACCCAAGCTCATCATCCTGGACGAGCCTACCACCGGTCTTGATGTCTTGACCCGGGGCAAGGTGCTGGAGCTGATCAAGCAGCTCTGTGTCTCCGACAATCTGACGGCGATCTATGTCAGCCACGATCTTGCAGTGATTGCCAGCGTGGCCGACCATGTGACGGTGATGTATGGCGGCCAGGTCGTCGAGCAGGGGCGCATGCAAGATGTTCTGGCAACGCCACGCCATCCCTATACGCGCGCGCTTCTTGATGCCGTTCCCTCGGTCCAGACACGGCAGACCCTGCGTCCGATCCGTGGGCGTGTGCCAGCGGTCGGCGAAGGGCCGAGCGGCTGCATTTTCTCGGACCGATGCGACCATGCTATCGAGGAATGCGGCGTACGGCCTGGGTTGAGATCGGCGGGTCGTAGTATCGTGCGCTGCTGGCGCCCTGAACTGGCGCATAGCTTCGCAGCGCTTTCGAGATGCCCTGAGCACCCGGAGAGAGCGGCACCCGGCAGCACACAGCCCATGCTGGAGGCAACGGGACTCAATGCCTTCTACGGCAGTTGGCAGGTGTTGCATGATATCGATCTTCACGTTGAGCCGGGGCGCTGTCTCGCCGTGGTCGGCGAGTCCGGAAGCGGTAAATCGACCCTGTCGCGCTGTCTGATCGGCCTGCACGACAACGCAACCGGGCAATTGAGCCTCGACGGCGCATCTTTGCCGCTAACCGTGGGCAGGCGTGACCAGAATGCCCGTCGGCGGCTGCAGTATATCTTTCAGAATCCCAATGCGTCCCTTAATCCGCGCCGCACCATAGGGGGGAGCCTGGAGGCGGCGATTTTCGACGATGCCGACCGACGGGCCGGGAGGGCCAAGATCATCGTTGCCGAGGCGCTCGATCGCGTCGGCATCTCTGCCGATCTGGCGTCGCGCTTTCCGTCCGAACTGTCCGGTGGCCAACGACAGCGCGTTGCGATTGCCCGTGCCCTCGTCGCCAAACCAGCCTTGCTTTTGTGCGATGAGGTGACGTCTTCGCTCGACGTATCGGTACAGGCATCCGTGATCGAGTTGCTGCGCAGTCTGCTCGACGATGGTCTCGGAATGCTGTTCGTCACGCACGATCTGGCTGTCGTGCGCAATATCGCCGATGAGGTCATCGTTCTTGCTGGCGGCCGTGTGGTCGAGCGTGGTGAGACGAATGCAGTGCTGAAATCGCCGCAACATCCCTACACCCGGTCGCTGCTTGCCAACACGTTGCAACTGCCGACCGATACGGCCTGTCCGAGCGTGAGGCCCGCTGCGGCGCGATAGGCCCCGACCAGTTCATACACTGTCCATCCAAAAGAGGAGAAAACGATGGCAAGTCACTTTGACGGACTACTGAACGATACCATGCCGCTGCTGGAAGTCGATTTCACGGCCGAGGGAGCGCTGGCCGATCTGGAGGATCCGCCGAATACGGGCGGTTTCGAACTCGTCGGCAGCCTGGTGCAGCCGAAGTCTCCTATCCATATGACCCATATCTGGATCACGGAAACCGAGCGGCCGATCCATTGGGTTTCCGAGCACATCCATGACTATGACGAGATCCTGATCTGGACCGGCAGCGACCCGAATAATCCACGCGATCTGGGCGCCGAGATCTATATCGATATCGAGGGGGAGCGGCGCACGATCACCACCTCCGGCTCGATCTTCATTCCGGCCGGCGTCAAGCATTGCCCGCTTGGCATCAACCGTGTCTGGCGGCCTTTCACCTTCCACGCCTTGTCGCTGGCGTCGACCTACAAGGCGAAAGTCTAGCTGACATTAGTCACGAGGCTTCCGTCGGCGGCATAGCTGCCGACGGAATTCCTGCTCTCTGCACTGTCTCATCAAAAGCGGATGGAGCCTGAGTGCGCCATCGAGACCAGCCCGCCCGCGTATTCAGCTAAAACCGCAGATCTTCGTCCTTCCACAAGCGAAAGCCGCCGAGGAACGCGTTCTCGTTGTCGCCGGCGCGGCATCCGTCTGGCAGCTTTTCCAGCTTTTCGACATTGCCTCCGCCAATGACAATCTCATGTGGTAGCAGAGCCGCCTGCAATTTGCCGACGACCTTCTCCACCGATTTGCGCCATTTCTTCTTGCCGTATTTTTCGAGGCCACGCTCACCGATGTAATCCTCGAACGTTCCGTCTTTCTTGTAGGGCAGATGTGCAAGTTCCATGGGCAAGCAGAGATAGTGGACGATCATGGTCGAGCCCAGACCGGTACCCAGCCCCAGAAACAGCATGTTGCCGCCCTTATAGCTGCCGATTGCCTGCATGACCGCATCGTTAACGAGCTTGACGGGCTTGCCGAAGGCCGCCGAAAAATCAAAGTCCTTCCAGCCGGGTCCGAGATTATGCGGCTCGATTGCCGGCCTGTTGTCGGCGACCGGGCCGGGATATCCCATGCCGATGACGTCGAACTGCCAGTCGGCCGTAAGCTGCTTGACGGCTTCTACCATCTTCTGCGCCGACATCTCCATGCCGGAGGGGGCTGCGCGCCGCTCACCTCCCGTACTGAGCCGAACCTTGACGTGAGAGCCGCCAAGATCGATTGCCAGCACGACAAGATCCTTGGCGGAGGCGGATGGAGATTGCTTGGAAGATTTAGGTTTTACGCTCACGATACGCTTCCCTCCGGGTACGTTTATTGTGAATGAGGCTTACTTGGCTTTGTCGGAAACTGTGACCGAGAAATCTGTTCCCTCCCAATGGTCGGTATCGGGCCAATAAAAGGTGAAGGTGATGACCGTACCTTGGGGCAGCCGCTCGGTCGCAAGCTCTACGACGTCAATGCCGAAGCCGTTTTGCCGGGTTGCGATATCGTTTTCGCTCTCCCAACCATCGGAGCTCCAGCGAAGGATCGCTTTCGCCATCACTTCGATCCTGATGCGCTTGCCTGCCGGGACCTGCGACATCTTGTTGTTGAAGCGCCAGAGGACGAAGGGCGCGGTGGTCTTGTTCTTGACGTAGCGTTCGACGCCTTGCGGCGGCATGTCGAAGACGGCCTTGTCCCTTAGCGAACGGAGCAGCTTGATATGTTCGGCATGGGCCCAGACGAGCGGCATGGCGCTGCCGGACGGCTCACCGAAAACAAGGCCCCGCTCGGGCATGTCGGGCTTGTCCCAGACCTGTTCGGGCAATAGCCCGCCGGGTCCGGCCGATCCCTCAAGCGCGCCAAGCAATGCAATGGCGGCTTTTGGCCTGCCGGCGGCAAGTTCGTAATGGGCTCGTTCGCCGGCCAGCAATGGCCATGGCCGGCCGATACCGGTGCCATCGAAGGCGCTGCCATCTTCGTGTTCCCCATAGCCGTCGCCCGTGTAGCGGTACCAAAGTGGGCCTTGCGGCAGATCGCATTTGAGCTGCGCGTCGATCACCTTGACCGTGTCGACGATGCGCGGATCGCTGGCGGCCCGCAGCCCGAACCGGACCAGCGCCAGTGCATCGGGGCTGACGACGCGGGCAGTCGGTAGGTATGAATCCGCAGGTGGGCGGTTCTTGATCGGCACAAAGCCGTCGGCGGGTGAAGCGCCCTCGGCAATGTCCGGGGGCGCGATGCGGACATAGTAGCCCTTGACCCCGAGATCGGCAGTGGCGGCATCGGCGTCGACATAGGTCCAGCGCTCGACCTGATCGTTCCAGGCGTCTGCCGTCTGCCTGAGGTAATCGGCATTGTGATCGTGGCCGGCAATTTCCAGAATGTCCGCGGCGGCGAGCAGTGCTGCGATTTCGACCGCGAGTGTGAAGGGGGAAAAGCCGCCGTCCTCTTCCCAGCGGTCTTCGCCTGTCACCGGGCCGTTGACCACCACATAGCGAGCCGCTCTCTCGACCATCGAAACATAGGAGAGGAGAGCATCACCGGTAAGCGCGCCCTCGCGGCGCAGTGCGTCCGCAAGCAGGATCGGAAAGGCGCACTCGTCCATCTGTATGCCGGTCCAGTAGGGTTCGCCGTCGAGCCACGCATTCTGCGGCCAATGCCCGTCCGCTTCCTGGATCGCGCGCAGATAAGCGAGGATGCGGATCGCATCCTGCGGAGCGCCGGCGGCAAGAAAGCCTCCGGCCGTCTCGACGAGGTCGCGTGGCCAGACGAGATGATAGCCGCCAAGATCCTCGTCGCCCTTGGCGAAACCCCAGGGAATGGACAGCGATGCGACGGCAGGCCCCTCGAAAGACAATGGCCGGTGCGTTGCGAGAACGGCGGTCGATATCCGGTAGCGATTGAGCTCAGGCGGCGGTGCTCTCGGCTCGTCCAGCGCCAGCAGCGTGCTCTGCCATTTCCGCCAGTCGGCAATATAGGAACGTTCGGCATCCTTATAACCGGCCTGCAGGCTGGCAAGCGCATTGTAACCGGCTTCCTCGGGGCGATTTCCGAAGCCGAGCGACAGAAGGACCGTGTCGCTGCCAGCCGAAAGGTCGATTTCGCCCGTCAGTGCGACGTTGCCATCAGCGGCACGGGTGACGCGCGGATCGAGCTGGCCTGTTTCCTGAAGCTGGCGCCATCCGTCGGAAATGCCGACATATCCGGCTGATGCCGTCCGCCAGCCGCCGCTCACGGCCAGCGCCAGCGAAATTCCGCCTCTGCCCTTCGCAAAGAGCATCGGTGTGCCCTTATAATCCCCCACCCAGCCGGTATTTCCGGCGCCGGCATTGATCAGATGCGGGGCGGCGAGCACGTAGAGCCGGTAGTCGTGAACCGATCCATGCAAGGCTTCGAAGGATATCTGCTGAAGCAGGCTGTTGCGGACGGGATCGACGATGATGCGCTTGATGATGCGATAGCGCCCGTCAAGGGCCGTATTGACGAGACGATAGGCGGGGACGCCGTCCTCGATCGTCGTGACCACGCTTTCCGTATCGCGCTTTTCCTCGGAGAAGTAGCCGTCAGGGCCGGTAACGATCAGGCCGATGTCACGCGTGCAGGCGCAGTCGACCCGCGGAAAATAGACTTCGTTCAGAATGCCGTGGCTCAGCGTGAACCAGATGCGGCATGCCGGCGATAGCGCCGTTCCGACACCGCTCTTGGCGCTGGAGGTCCAGCGAGGAGCGATACCCCCCGCATTAGAGGCCGAAGTATCGTCCTGTGTCATGCGTTCATCTCCGTTATCGTTGCAATCTGCTCCGACAAACCGGCTTCGGCAAGTGCCGCGTATGAAGATGCCAACGAGGCCCTTGATGTCCCTGCCGGATGATGGATCGTGATCGGCGTGGCTTTTCGAGAAGCGGCAGGCCTCAGCATCCCGCGGGCCGTGGATACCCTCGGCGCTCTTCAGGTTTCGTGGTTGCAATCCGGCAAGGCGGTCGCCGAACCGTTCAATTGACATGTTAGTAAACATGTTAAATAGTCCGGTTGGGCAGGAGACTGATCGGCGAGCGCGTTTGGCGCTCGATCGCATGAATCACGCCTCAAAACGCTCCGACGGTTCCAGCCAAGAGGCCTCTCAGATGCAATCAAAGCACCTCGTTGATCCCCAACTTCTGCCTTTGCTCGATATCCTCGTGGAGCAGGAATTCTCGATCGAGACTCTTCCCGAGCTGCGACGTCTTTTCGACGAGCAGATGGCGGCAATGCCGAAGGTCGAGGTGTCGGGCGTGCAGGCCCGGGAGTTCATGGTTCCGGCTGATGACGGGCATTCCATCCGCGTCCTGGCATACCGGCCGGAGCAGTCGAAAGAGCCTCTTCCGGCGATCGTGCATATTCACGGCGGCGGTTTTGTCGTCGGCAATCCGAATATGGATGACGCCGATAACCGGGCGCTCTGCCGTGAGCTCGGTTGCGCCCTCTTTTCCATCGACTACCGGCTTGCGCCGGAACATCCCCATCCTGTTCCGATCGAAGACTGCTATGCGGCGCTTCTCTATATATACGAGAACGCGCGCGAACTCGGCGTTCTCCCGAACAAGATCGGCGTCAAGGGAGAGAGCGCGGGCGGAGGGCTCGCCGCCGCCCTGGCATTGCTGGCTCGGGATCGCAAGCAGGTTCCGCTCGCCTTTCAGCATCTCGCCTATCCGATGCTCGACGATTGCACCTGCGTCGCCGCCGATCCGCATCCCTTTACCGGCGAGTTTGTCTGGACGGGAAAGATGAACCGCTTCGGGTGGACATCCCTTCTCGGGCATGCCCCCGGCGTAAACGAGGTTTCGCCTTACGCATCGCCTGGGCGCGCTGAAGACCTGGCGGGGCTACCGCCTTGTTTCATGATGACCGGGACATTGGATCTCTTTCTGGAGGAAGATCTGGAATATGCCCGACGCCTTATCCGGGCGGGAGTGCCGATGGAGTTGCATATCTACCCCGGCGCATTTCACGCCTTCGATTTTCAGAAGGATGCCGATGTAACGGCGCAATTCCGCGTCGACAGCCTGGCGGCTCTTCGCCGATCGCTTGGGGCGTAGATCGAGGCGCTGCACTCTCCCGCGCCGACGGCTGAATCGCTCGCGGTCTGTGACTGCGCAATGGAAGCATGAACTTACCTAAAGTGGAGTCCTCCCGGTGGTGGTCATCGATTGATCGTGCCGTGCAGTAAGTCCGGGCGCGGCCACCTCGATTGCAGATGGCGGCCTCGCTCGAATGTTTGTGTCGTCGGGCATAGAGTTGAAAACTTCAAGATTTGGCGCTCAAGCTGCGCTCCAGTCCAAACCGGCATGCGTTTTCTTCCAAGACGACTGCAGGTGGGGCGACCATAATTCTTCCTTAAAACTGGGAAGGAACTTCGTGAAACGGCATGTCTTCTGCCTGCCGCTAGCCGATTGTCCTCTCATCATGCGCCTGCTGAAAATCTCTCTGATAGCTGATTTCGATCTGGATGCCGTTGCGACTGGAATCCTGGGGGCATGCACCCTCTCAAGATAAATGGTGCGTCATAGCTTACCATTATGAGGCCTCAGGCGCAGCCAGCGCTTCAGGACGCAAGGGCTGAACGCATTTGCCGCGATCGACGAGATGAGACGGTTTGAGTGAGGCGACACGGTAACGCCGGGGTGCTCGAACGCCCTGATGACGGCTGTCATCTTTTTAAGGAGCACCAAGGCAAGACGATGACCGCGGCCGACCAGCCGCCTTCATGAAAAGGCGGTATCAGGCCGAGCCCGAGAGCGCCGACATCAAGATCCCGTGGGGAACGGGACAACCAGTGGAGGAGAGAATGCCTATCAATCTCAGAGGGCTGGCGATCGGCCTTTTCCTGACGCTCGTTTCGGCGTTCAGTGCACATGCGGCCGCATCCTGCGGCGACAATAGCGGCAAGCCCGCGACCGGCGAACCGATCATCATCGGTGCCATCACCGGCAAGACCGGCCCGGACGACTTCTCGAACTCGACCAAGGCGGCAAAGGCCTATTTCGATTGCCTCAATGCCAATGGCGGCATCAAGGGCCGGCCGGTCAAATATATGATCGAGGACGATCAGTGGAATCCGGAGATCGCCGCGCAGCTGGCCGCCAAGCTCGTCAATGACCAGAAGGCAGTGCTGATGGTCGGCAATTCGAGCTACGTCGAATGTGGCGCCAATGCCGAACTCTACAAGAAAGCCGGCATTCTGGTGCTGGCGGGTGTCGGCGTACCGCGCGAATGTTTCTTTGCCGCGAACATCGCGCCGACCAATGCCGGGCCGCGCGTCTCCATGCAAGGCGCGATGGGCTATGCGCTCGACAAGCTTCATGCCAAGTCGGTCGTCTGCATCGTGCCGAACATTCCCAATGTCGGTACATGGTCTTGCGACGGTGTGGCTGCACTTGCCAAGGAGAAGGCTTTCACCGAGCAGACGATCCTCGTCGATGCCGCTTCTGCGGACTATACCTCCATCATCTTGCAGGCAGCGGCCAGCAAGCCGGACGTTATTCTGCTTGGCATGTCGAAGAACGTGACGGTGCCGCTTCTAACGGCCGCCGAGGAGCAGGGCCTGAACCAGTCGATCACCTTCCTGAGCGCTGCTTCCGCCTATGATCTTTCCGTGCCAGGGGCGATCGGACCCGGATGGAACGACAAATTCTATGTCAACATGGAATTCAACGACCTGAATGCGCAGACGCCGGACAATCAGAACTGGCTCGCCGTGATGGATCAGTACGGCCAGAAGTCCGATCCGCGCGATACCTTCGCCCAGGCCGGTTATCTCGCCGCACGCATTGCAGAAAAGGCGCTGATGACAATCGATCCGGCCAAGATCAACCGCGAGACCGCGTCTGCCGCGGTGAAGCAGATCAAGGACTTCAAGAGCGATATCTTCTGCGCTCCCTGGTACTACGGTGACGGTCAGACACGTCACAATGCCAATTCGACGACGCGCATGGCGGTTGCCGAAGGCGGCAAATGGAAAGTCGTCTCCGACTGCGCCCCGTCGCCGGATCCGGAACTGAAGGATATCCGCGCCTTCGAAAAGTCGGCCGGCCTCAACTAAGCCCTGACCCTTGCCATCGGCTCCGCGGCGCTGACGCCGCGGAGCCGAGCGGCCTGCTTCGACATCAGGCAGTCATCTCGACGCCCTCCCGCCTGCTCGCCGTCAGGCTAGGGATACTCAATCCATCTTCCTTGGCTGCTTCGAATTGAAGCATGGCGGAGCTTCCTATGGTGGCAAGCTCACCACGGCCACGCTGACAGCCAAAGCGCTTCCCGCATCGTCATGGAGCAATGCTGCACTCTTCCGTTTCGGATTGGAGACAGGGGAATTGAGGCAGCATTCACCTTGCAGGGGTATGTACCTGAGCGAGGGAGAGGGCAATTCTACCAGCATAGGCAGGGCATGCGGGCATCTGACCCGTGCCAAAGGAGGGGAATGTGAGCTTGAGGCCAATACGTGCCATCCTGTATGGGCTGGGATCGGTAGGACGGGTTACGACGAAGTATCTTAAGGAAAAGGACGTCGAGGTCGTTGCCGCTTATGTGCGCACGATCGAGGGAAAGGACTTCTCTGCGCCCGAACTGCAAGGTGTCGAAATCTGCCAGCCGAATGTTCCCTTCGAAAAATTCGGCGCTGATATCGTTGTCATGACGCACTGCACCCATTTGGCCGACCTCTACGAGCCCGCTGTCAAGGCCGCCAAGGCTGGCCTTGATGTTGTGACGATCGCCGAGGATGCCTTTGAGCCATTCTACATCGATCACGAAACGCCGGTCGCGCGGGAGCTCGATGCGATTTTCCGCTCACACGGCAAGACGCTGGTCAGCGTCGGCGTGCAGGACACCTTCTGGTATGCGCAACCATTGTCCTTCCTGGCCTCCGTTCAGAAAATCGATCGGCTGATCGGCCGGAATATCTGCGACCTCGGCGCCTTCGGTACGGTGGGTGGCCATGGCGAGCAGATCGGAATCACGCGGGAAGAGTTCTACGCCAGGGGCTACGATGCACCCCATGGCCACCGCGGCATCTTCGAGGTGGCGCTCCGCCCGCTGGTGCGGGCGCTCGGGCTTGATATCAAGTCAACTAAAACCGTCAACGAGCCCGTTATCGCCGAGCGCGATATGCCGAATGCCAAGACGGATCGTCCGATCAAGGCCGGTACGACCTGCGGCTTCATGGAGCGCGTGGTCTTCGAACTGGAAGGCGGCATTGTCGCCGAAGGCCAGTTTATCATGCAGCATCTGCCGGATGGTGCGACGGCCTTCAATGAATGGATCGTGGAAGGCGTGCCGAGCATGAATCTGCGCACCGACAATTTCCTCGGAGACGTCATCACGCCTGCGTCGCTGGTCAACCGCGTCCGCGACACCCTGGATGCGGAACCCGGTTTCCTCAGCGTCGATCAGCTACCGCAGGCACGCTATTTCCCGTCACTGGCTCGGCGAAACGGTTGAAACAATGTGTGGGGCGATCCGCGCGAGGGGGATCGCGTAAGGCCACGATGAAAGGAATGAAACGTGAGTGCAAGTCAAGCAAGCGTGAGGATCGTCGAGGCCCCGGTGGATAGCTACAAGTCCTCCGCCGAGATTCTCGAAAACCTGAAGGCGCTCGGCCCCCTGATCGAAGAGGAGGCGCCGGAAATTGATCGCATCCGGCATTTGACGCCACGCATGGTGGCGGCGCTGAAGGAAGCGGGGGCCTTCCGCATCGCATGGCCGGCTGCCTGGGGCGGCCCGGAAATGCGTTTTGACGACCAGATCAGGGCTGTCGAAACGCTCTCCTATCATGACGCCTCCGTTGCCTGGAACGTGCAGATCTTGTCGGACACAGGCTTTTACGGAGCGCAGTTCCCGGAAGAGATCGCACGCGAACTCTACACCTCGATGGATTTCGCCACGGCCGGCGGATACTATCCGCCGCAGCGTGCCGACAAGGTGGAAGGTGGTTGGCATATCCCCAAGGGACGCTGGCCCTTCGGCAGCGGCATTCACAGCGCCGATTGCATCGTCTGCGGCATCCATCTCTATGAAAACGGCGAGTTGCTGCGCGACGCCGACGGCCAGCCGGAATTCCGTGTTGCCTATCTTCCCAAGGACAAGGTCAACCTTCTGGATACCTGGTATACGCTCGGCCTGCGCGGATCGGGCAGCACGGACTATGAGGTGGAGGACGTCGTCGTTCCCGAGAAATACGTGTTCAAGTATTTCGCCGGTGCTGCGGATCATCTGCCGCCTCTCTCACGCCATGCGGACTTCATCGCAATCTCGCTTCAAGGCGTCGTCCTCGGTCTCGGCCGTCGCATCCTCGACGACGTCCAGAAGGAGTTGAAGAAGCGCTCCCCCAACGACCGGTTTGCTCGCATCCAATATGCCGAGGCGGAGATGAATTATAACGCGGCCCGCGCTTTCTCGCTCTCCGTTGCGAAAGAGGTCAGCGACAAGCTGTTTGCCGGCGAAACCCTGACCGTTGAGGAGGAGGCGATGACATCGCTCTGCTCCGTGAATGCCGGTCATCAGGTGCGCAAGGCATGCAATATGGCGCTGGAGCTGCTGGGAGCCTCCATCATTTATCAGCGAAGCCCGTTCGAGCGTCGTCGGCGGGATCTCGAGACGCTCATGGTTCATCTCGGCCACCAGCGCCGCGCATTGGAAGGTGCGGGTGGCAGCCTCTTGGGCGAAAAGAACCTGCCGCATCTGGCATAAGGGAGACCGATCCGATGGGTAAAATGCAAACCGCCGATTTCCAGACTGCCATAGATAGCGGTGCGATCATGATCGATAAGTTCATTTACCGCGAGGCCATGTCCAAGCTTGGAGCGGCGGTGAGCGTTGTAACCTCGGATGGGGAAGCAGGCCTTTGCGGGGCGACCGTGTCTGCAGTGTGCAGCGTGACCGATACGCCGGCGACGCTGCTCGTCTGCGTCAATCAGTCGAGCCGTTCCAACAGCGTGATCAAGACGAACGGCGTGCTATGCGTCAATGTGCTTGCCGGCGTCAATCGTACCGTGGCGGATCTGTTTTCCGGCTCGGCGGGGGTTCCATCCGAAGAGCGGTTTTCTCATATCAGCCACTCGACGTTGAAGACCGGAGCGCCGGTTCTCGATGGGGCGATCGTGTCGTTCGATTGCGAACTCGAGCAGATCATCGAATTCGGCACGCATTCCATCTTCCTGGCGCGTGTCGTTGATATCAGGGGCAACGATGCCGAGGCATGTCTAGTCTATTTCGGCAGGCAGTATATCTCCGTCAGCACTGCTGCCGAATAGTGTGTTGCACAAGCTGCAAGTCTCGCCGGTATTCCGGCCGAAATGATCTGCAATTACCGGCACAATGATCAAACGGGAGGCCTCTCCAAGGCTTCCCGTTTTGCTTTGTGGCTACAGGCTTATGCCGCTCTTGCTGTCAACACTGCCGCCGTCTTGCGTCGCCCTTATCAGTCGAGTCAGGCTGGCCCGTTTCCAATTTCCCTCGACACGTGTCGAGGGCAGTTTCCTACTGGGCCATGATGCTCGAAGGTAGCGCTCCCATAGCTTACGATTTAAGGCCGATATATGCGCGGGCGATCGTCCCATCATCAAGGCGTCGATCCAAGTGACCAGCTCCTCCTCCAACTCCGCCGGACGATAATCGATTGCCGTCGGAGATAGGATCGTATCGCGTCCATGCGCACTGAACATAAAAATACCGCCGGGCAAGCCCGGCGGTATCAGGTCAGTCAGCAGGGGAGGTAAGTTTTTATTCAACGACTTCGTAAATGGTGTCGGTCGAACGATGGCCGAATGCGGCTTCGAACTTCTCGATGTAGGGTGCTGCTTCCGCTTTGAAGGCCGCATAGGCCTCTGCGCTCGGCCATTCGTCAAAGTCGAGGAACTCGGTGGCGCTGGTGACGGCGCGGTGGCTGATCCGCTTGTGCTTTTCGAAAAGCTTGATGATGGGATCCAGCAGCTCGCCGTTCTTTGAAGCCCATGCGACGACGGCGCTGTGGGCAACCGGGAAACGGATGACGACCATTACGGACATTCGATATCTCCATGATAGGGTTTGACGATTGTGGAGAGCCCGATGCTCTCCATGACGTCCGACTTCAGACTAAACAAATGAGTTGCAGTTCGACATACCTTGGAAGGGTGACGTTTACCGCTTAATCTATTGAATTTGCAAGGTAACTAAGCTTTTCTCGCGCCGCCGTCCACCTCGGCGAAAACCTCGCGTGCCAGCCGGAACGCTTCGACTCCGGCAGGAATGCCGGCATAGATTGCCAGCTGTATGAGCGTGTCCTTGATCTCCTCGCGGCTGCAGCCGTTGGTGAGGGCTCCCTTCAGATGCAGTTTGAATTCGTGGCCGCGATTGAGGGTGCCGAGCATCACAAGATTGAGCAGGCTTCGATCCCTGCGAGACAGCGCCGTGCGGCCCCAGCCTGCCCCCCAGCAATATTCCGTGACCAGTTCCTGGAAGTCCCTGTTGAAGTCGTCGGCAGCATCGAGCGATTTCTGCACATAGTCTGCGCCGAGTACGGCCTTGCGGATCTCCAGTCCGCGATCGAACATTTCCTGGGACATGGCGTTGCCTTCTCCTGCCGCTATTGTGAAAGGGGTGATCGGGTTCGCACGAGTAGTTTTCGGCGACTCAGAACGCGAAGTTGCGGTTACGGGTGAGGATCTGCTGCGCGATCCCTGCTGCCCGAAATTCGAATTGATCGTGGCCGCGACTGATGGTCATCAATATGTCGCGCATATATCGCGGTAGCCGGCCGTCCTGGCGCAGAGCGGTGGAGCTGGCTGTGCGGACGAGGATTTCCACGGCCTCATAGGCGAGACGCTCCGCCGTATGGTAGGTGCCATCCATTCGCATGGCCTTCTCGACGGAAAACGGTTCGATGCCGCGAGCACATAATGCTGCGTTTGACAGATATTGCGCGCCACCCGCGAGCGTGATGGCGCGGGCGCTATCGGCAAGAGCGACGGCCATGCCGAGCGAGCGTTGATAATCGGGATTATAGGCGCGAAGAGTGGTAGCGCCCGGCGTGTTGCGCGTCGCGATCAGCTCTTCATATTCATCGACGGCGGCATAGGCCAGCCCGGTTGCCATGGCGGCAAGGCCGCCCTCGGCAAAAGCCAGAAACAGCCCGGAATAGAGATAGTTTCCATGGATGTTGAAGCCGACGGTTGGCCCTTCCAGGCCGGCGTCGGCGTCGAATGAAAACGTCATATGCTCAGGCACGAAGACATCTTTCACGGTGACGCCGTGTGAGCCGCTGCCCTTCATGCCCATCAGGTCGCCCCAATTGTCCAGCCGTGTGAAGCTGCCGTCGGGAATGACAACGGTCAGCATCGGCGAGGCGGCGCCTTGGGTATTCTTCGGCAAGGGTATATTGCCCATGAAATGGCTGGCATAGGGTACGCCGGAGCAATAGTACCACGTGCCGTTCACGCGGTAGCCGCCATCGACGGCCTCTGCTTTCGTGTTGCTTGCGGCAAAGGACCATGGAGCCTGGAAGTTCGGTCTGAAGCCGAAGATTTCCTTTTGCGCCTGTTCGCCGAAATAGGAGGCGATCTGGGCCGAGTGACCCGTGCCGAGGGCGAACCACCACCCGGTTTCCGGGCAGCCCCGGGCGATCTCGATGACCACTTGATAGAAGTCGTCGAGATTGAGCTCGTATCCGCCATAGCGCTTCGGCGTCAGAATGTTGAAAAGCCCGGCCGAGACGATGGCGTCATAGACGCGCTGCGTCGGATAGCCATTGGCCTCCGTCGCCGCCTGCTCCTGCCGCAGCAGCGGTCTGAGAGATGCTGCCCGCGCGACAAGGTCGCGGACGGTATCAGCATGATGCTGCGGCATGGCGTTCATTGGTACGGTCCTCGCAATGTTTACGTAAGCAATTAATTACGTTAATTCCTGTTGCCTGAGGCTAGGGCTTCCGCACGCCTGTCGGCAGGCCCGTCCGGGCCTTGCGGCTGTCCTCTTCGCGGTTTGCCACATAGGCTTCGAAGTCGAATGCCAGGAGGTCGATCTCCTCGATCGGGTCGTAGGGGCGGGGCGAGCCGGTCCAGCCGATCTTGTCGATGCCCCAATAGAATTCCAGCAGGTTGCCGTCCGGGTCGCGGGCATAGAAACGCGGCTGGTTGCCGGGGCCGCCTTTCCGGGAGTTGACGATCTCGACGCCATCGTCGCGCATCTTGACGAAAAGCGCCTTGAGATCCTCGGCCGAGCCCAATTCGAACGCGATATGATGCAGACCGAAGCCAAAGCGAGGTGCGTTCGGTGCGTCATCGGGCAGGATATCCTTGCGCATGCGGAAGATGGACAGTTCATGGTGGGTGACGTCGCAGCGCACGAAGGCGCCGGCGGCCACTGCGACACCGTGGCCGATTTTCTCCTCGGGATACTCGAATTTCTCCGTCAGCCGCATGCCCAGATAGCGCTCGTAGAAGGCGACGGAACGGTCGATATCGCGAACGGTGAGGCCGATATGGCCGAGTTTGGTGACGCGGACTTGCATGGGGTCTCCTATAGTTCGTATATCGAACTCTAAAAATCTAATATCGAACATATAATTGAGCGCCCATTCTGGCAAGAGCCTGCCGAGTGCGGTCGCATACCTCCAAAAGGGGACGGCAGGGATCTCTTGAATACGAAAAAGCCCGCTGTCCCAGTGGGCTTTTGGGAAGTGCCAAAACGGCAGTGCGTTTTCCCAGGAGCTGCTCTAGTTGTGCTGCAGCGCTGCGAGGTTCGACTCGACGACCGAGAAATAGCGCGCGAACAACTCGTTCTGACTGCAGACGCGGAGCTTGGCATAAGCGCGCTTGCGATGTGTCGCGACGGTATTGACTGAAATGCCCAGATTCATGCTGATGCCGAGTACGGTGTAGCCGAGCACGATACTGGCGCAGATTTCGGCCTCGCGGGCCGTCAGCTGGCAATTATCGGCGATGATGGCCGTGCGTACACGTTCGAGGAGTGCCTTTTGGCTGACCGGCTTGGGTTCGGTCTGGACGGCGCCCGTCAGCAGGGAAATCTCCGCGTGCTTGTGCAGCACCTGCATGATGGTGCGGCCGCAATATTTTAGCAACTCCACGGAACGGCTGGAAAAATCGGGGCGACCATTCTCGCGATAGAAGCCGGCATAGATCCGGTCGCCGTTGATGATCGTCGTCAATGCGAGTTCGTGCTTGATATTGGGCTTGTCGTAGAACTCTCGACGATACCCCTCATCGGCAAGCTCCGTCGGAGACAGCAGGAATGTGGAACAGTCAGAACGCGGGGCGCCGTCAAACGTCCCCCAGACCGGATCGTGCACATAGGCTTCGCGGATATAGATCTCAGCGAGCGAGCGGACGCGTTCGGCAGTCTTCTGGCAATTGGCTTCCGCCACGACGGTGCGCGGATTGTCGTTTGCGCACATAAAGACCGTGCAATGGTCAATGCCAATCAAGTCATTGGCGATACGATAAAACCCGGCCCCAAATTCGCGCGCGCCAATCAGAGAGACCATTTCCCCGACCGGTTCGATTCCGTCCAGCAATTCCATTGTCGTTCTCCTCAGTCATTCGTTCCCGCGATTTCTTTTCGAAATTCTTGCTTGGGTGTGAAAGTCGGTCAGGCGGCAGGTAACCTCTCATCATTGTCGCGGAGCTTGCCCGACGCTCCGCGTTCTCAATTCATCGGTTCGTGTGCAGCCGGCTTGCGGCCGCACCGCTTTGTTTACCTGTTCAGCGCCTCGGTGGCGGCGGCAAGGCCGAGATCGAGTGCCGAGAGAATACGGTTAACATGTTCACTGCCGATCGCCAAGCAGGGCGAAATGATCACGTTATTGCTCGATGTCCGCACGATGACCCCGGATTCGTAGGCCTTGTCGTAAAGCGCCTGAACGACCGCCTTGTCGGCGGGCGTCTTCTTCGTCCGGTCGCTGACGAGTTCCAGCGCCGCCATCAGCCCTTTTCCCCGGGCATCGCCGACGACCTCATATTTCTGCTTGAGGCGTTGCAGGCCGGCAAGCAGTTGGACCCCGAGCGTGGCGGCGTTTGCGGCGATGTTCTGCCGCTTCACTTCTGCAATGGTGGCAAGTGCGGCGGCGGCACCGATCGGATGGCCGGAATAGGTGTAGCCGTGGCTGATCGTACCCGTCGCACCCTTCGCGCCCTCGATGACCAGAGCTATCTTCTCGCTGATCATGGCTGCGCCGAGCGGGAAGTAGCCATTGCTGATGCCCTTGGCCGTCGACATCATATCAGGCTTGATCCCCCATAGCCGCGAGCCGCTCTCGGATCCTGCGCGCCCGAAGCCGGTGATGACTTCGTCTGCTATCAGCAGGATGCCATGGCGGTCGCAGATTTCTCGCATCAGAGGGAAGAACGTCTCGTGCGGAACGATGACGCCGCCCGATCCCAGCACCGGCTCCATGATCAAGGCCGCAATCGTATCGGCGCCCTGGAAGGCGATTTCCTCCTCGAAGATCGCCGCGATCTTGCGGGCAATCACCGCACCGTCGTCGGTGTCGAACTGATTGCGATAGGTGAAGGGCGCCGGCAGGTGATGCACGCCCCCCAGCATGGGCTCGTAGTTTCTGCGGAAATTTGCGTTGCCATTGACGGAAGCACCGCCGAAGTGCGTGCCGTGGTAGCCCTTCTTCAGCGAAAAGAATTTCGTGCGCTCGGGCTGTCCGTTGGCGCGATGATATTGCCGGGCAAGCCGTAGGCAGGTCTCGACGGAATCCGATCCGCCCGAGGTCAGGAAGGCGCGCGCCATGCCTTCCGGCTTGAAGAACTGGCAGAGCTCGTATGAGAGTTCGATCAGAGGCGAATTCGTCGTGCCGCGGAATGCGTTATAGTAGGGTAACTTGTGAAGCTGGGCGATGATGGCGGCTTTGACTGGCTCGCAGGAATAGCCCAGATTGACGTTCCACAGACCGCCAACGCCATCGAGAAGCCGATTGCCGTGAATGTCGACGATCTCGACCCCTTCGCCCTGCTCGATGATATGCGGCGGGTGTTCGCGCATTTCGCCGGGATGGGCCATGGGGTGCCACACATGTTTGGCGTTGTTTTCAATCAGAAAATTGGTGTCATGCATCGTCTTGCCTCGATTGCTAGCGTCGAAATTGAAAAAAGGCGACCGGTGAACGTCAGCCGGCGGCCTGACTTTTAGGGAAGCGGTTGACTGCGGTACTGCGCAGGAATTCTTCAGGGATGCGGCCGCCAAGCGCGCTCGTCGCCTCGAAGGCGGCCTCGATCAGAAGTTCGACCGTGCAGCGAAGCGTCGCATCGTCCATGCGGGAGGCAGGCGTTGCTGTCGCGAGTGCGCCAGCTGCCATGGCATCCGCTCCAAAAAACGGAACGCCGACACCGATGACATCGGAATCAAAGCTGCGATCGGCAACGCTGAACCCTTGCTTTCTGAAGGTCGAGACAAGGGTTTGCAGCGCTTTCGCGTCAGTCGTTGTAGACGGTGTGTAGGCGGGCAGAGGTTCCGTAAGCCCATGCTCTACGAAATCCGGATTGCCATAGGCCAGGCAGATCAGGCCGGTAGCGGTCGCGTGCGGCGAGATCCTGGCTCCAAATCCGACATGAACGCGGTTGCTGCGCGTGCCGTCCTTCACCGCCACGGTGGCAATCTGCTGGCCGGCGATGAGCGAAGCGTGACAGGTTTCCGTCGTTTTCTGCGCCAGCGCGTCGACGATTGCCTGCAGCGCCGGGGTGGCGGGGGAAATAAATTCCCGTGTTCGGGCAAGCCGTAGGACGGTCGCGCCCAGCGTGTATTTCTTTGATCCGAGCGGCCGCGTTACATAGCCGTGTTCCTCGAAGACTTTCAGCATGCGGTGGCAGGTCGCCCGATCAAGTCCGGTCAGGGCCGCTATCTCCGCCAGCCCGAGAACGGGTGCGTCTTCCGTGAACAGATCGAGGATCTTTAGGGCCTTGCTGACAGTTCTCATGATCTCTCCTCACCTTCTCAAACGATAGCGCATCGTCATTTTGTGTCAATATTATAAATTCCATTGATAATAATGAACTTTTTATGCGTTTGCGCGTCACCTTTCACGGGTCTTTGAACGAGCCGAATAGCGCGCGATGGTCGTCTAAATTGCAACAGATCCAGTGCCTTCGCCGCGTCTGGCGAGTGCCGTCAGGAGATGCCTTGATCCAGCAGAGTTCCATCGACGCCCTGCGTCGAATCGAAATTCCCCCCCAATCGCTGTTTATCGGCGGTCGATGGCAACCGGCGGAAACGGAGGAGGCGGTCGATTGCATCTCGCCGATCGACGGGCGCCACCTGACGACGATCGCGCGTGCGTCCCGCGCAGACGTCGACAGGGCGGTGCAATCGGCTCGGCTGGCCTTCGAAGCGGGGCGCTGGTCGCGGATGGCTCCGGCTGGGCGAAAGAAAGTTCTCCTGCGGATCGCAGAGATCATCGAGGCGCGCGCCCTTGAACTCGCGGTTCTGGGTGTGCGCGACAATGGCACCGAAATCGGCATGGCGCTCAGAGCCGAGCCGGGGAGCGCTGCTGCGACTTTTCGCTACTATGGCGAGGCCATCGACAAGATTTATGGCGAGATCGCCCCAACAGGGCCGTCAGTGCTGGGATTGGTGCACAGAGAGGCCGTTGGCGTCGTCGGCGCCATCGTCCCCTGGAACATGCCGCTGATGATCGGTGCATGGAAGCTGGCGCCGGCGCTTGCCATGGGCAATTCGCTCGTTCTCAAGCCGGCGGAAGCTGCTTCGTTGACACTGCTCAAGCTTGCCGAAATCTGTGCCGAGGCAGGATTGCCGGAGGGTGTGCTGAATGTAGTGACCGGTTCTGGCTCCGTTGTCGGCGAGGCGATCGGCATGCATATGGATGTCGACGTCCTGGCATTCACCGGCTCGAACGGCGTCGGACGCAGACTGCTCGAATATTCGGCGCGGTCCAATCTCAAGCGCGTCTATCTCGAGCTTGGCGGAAAATCGCCGAACGTGATCTTTGCCGATGCGCCGGACCTTGCCAAAGCTGCGGCAGTTGCGGCCAACGGCATATTCCGCAATTCCGGCCAGGTCTGCGTCGCTGGCTCCCGCCTGCTTGTTCAGCGAGGCGTCCACGACGAAATGGTAGGGCGCATTTCAGCGCATGCAACCGCCATGAAGGTGGGCGACCCGTTGTCGCTGGAGACCGATATCGGCGCCGTCAGCAGCGAGCGGCAGCTCGAAAGCAATCTCGACTATGTCAAACGGGCGGAAGGCGATGGCGGGCGGCGTGTTGTCGGCGGAGAACGCATCTTGCAGGAGACCGGCGGTTACTACATGCGGCCTGCGGTCTTTGACGCCATAACCCCTGACATGACGCTGGCGCGCGAAGAGGTCTTCGGCCCGTTGCTCGCGGTCATTCCTTTCGAGGATGAGGCGGATGCCATCCGGATTGCCAATTCGACGGAATACGGCCTGGCTGCGGCCGTCTGGACATCAGACCTCTCGACCGCCCATCGCATGGTGCGCGCCATACAGGCCGGGATCGTCCATGTGAACACCTATGGCGGTTCCGACCTCACCGTGCCGCTCGGCGGACATAAGCAGTCCGGCAACGGCCACGACAAATCCCTGCATGCTCTTGAAAAATATACCTCACTGAAGACGGCCTGGTTCCAGCTTTGATCAAGCGGCCTCATTGCAAACAACGATATGGTTCCTCATGAAAACGAACAAGACCATCCTCATCGTCGGGACTTACGACACGAAATCCGACGAGCTTCAGTTCCTCCGCAATTGCATTGAGGAGCAGGGCGGCCACGTCCTGTCCATGGATGTCGGCGTCCTTGGTGAGCCTTCATGTCCGGTGGCTATCTCCAAGCATGAGGTGGCAGCTGCCGCCGGCACGACGATTGCCGGGGTTCTTGCCGCGGGCGATGAAAACGACGCCATGGCGCTGATGAGCAGCGGCGCTCAGGCGCTAGCCGCCCGACTTCATGCGGAAGGACGTTTCGACGGCATGATTTCGCTGGGGGGTACCATGGGTACCGATCTCGCATTGGATGTGGCGATGGTTTTGCCCTTGGGTGTTCCCAAATACGTCATCTCGACGGTCGCGTTCTCGCCGCTCATTCCGGCCGAGCGCCTCCCTGCGGACGTACAAATGATCCTCTGGGCCGGCGGACTGTATGGGATCAATTCGGTTTGCAGATCTGCCCTCAGTCAGGCGGCAGGGGCCGTGCTGGGCGCCGCCCGTGGCGCAACCGGTTTTCGGCGCGGACGTCCTTTGGTCGGCGTATCCTCACTTGGCAATGCCTGCCTCAAATATATGAAGGGTCTGAAGCCTGCGCTGGAGGCGCGAGGCTACGAGGTGGCCTTCTTTCACGCGCAGGGCATGGGCGGCAGGGCGCTCGAAAACCTGGCGTGCCAGGGTCATCTGGTAGCCGTACTCGATCTTTGCATGCAGGAATTCAACAACGGCATTCATGGCTCCATCGTCAACAGCGGCCCGGAAAGACTGGCACGCGTCGGCGCAGCAGGTGTGCCGCAGATCGTGGCGCCCGGCGCTGCCGATCTTGTGGACTTGCCCAGCTGGCAGCCGATTCCCGATCACTTTCGAAACCGGCCCGCCCATGTGCACAACAAGCTTATAACCTCGCTGACCTTGACGGCTGACGAACGTCGTTTCACCGCAAGGGAAATGGCGACGCGTCTCAATCAGGCCGTCGGTCCCACGCATGTCATCCTGCCGCTGGCAGGCATCGAGGAGTGGGATCGCGAGGGGGAGGTCGGCTACGATCCCCAAAGCCTGGCCGCCTTCTTGGCGGAGTTGAAATCGCATCTGGCTTCACCGGTGGAAATCTCCGAAACACCGGCGCATATCAACGATCCAGGGTTTGTCGATGCGGTTTTGGCCGTGTTCGATCGATGGGTGGAAGAAGGGTTCATCTTGCCGGGAGCACAGCCCGATGTCGATCATCTGCCCTTGATGGCGGCCGGACAGTAACCCTCCCATCGTTTCGACCACAAATGGTTTCAATCGAGGCGCGGTCATGGAATTGACCGCGCCTTTGATGTTTGGGCGCTCTTGGCCCGCATGATGGCGCCACAAGCAAGCAAAGCCCGGCAGGATGCCGGGCTTTGAGAAGGTGGTCGGCGGAACTGGGAGTCCTATGCTCGCAAGCATTCCTTGCCGCCGGACCGCTCCGCACGATGATCGATGTCGGCAACTAGAGCATTGGCGATCAGCTGCCGGGTGTAGGGATGGTCAGGATTGTCGATGACATCGGCTACGCCGCGCATTTCCACCACCTTTCCCTGGTCGAGCACCATGGCTCGATCGGCGAGATTGCGGACCAGCGCGAGGTTGTGGGTGACAAAGATCATCGTCAGGCCGCGCGTGCGTTGCAGGTCCTTGAGCAGATTGACGATTGCGGCCTGGACAGAGACGTCGAGTGCGGAGGTGATTTCGTCGCAGATCAGGACGTCGGGGTTTGCCATCAATGCCCGCGCGATGGCGACGCGCTGTCTTTCGCCGCCTGAAAGCTGGTCGGGAAAGGCAAACATGACATCCGGCCCAAGACCGACCTGATTGAGGACCTCGGCAATTCTTTGCCGCCGTTGCTGCCGGTCCCTGGGATTGAAGGTGTCATAGACCAGCCCGACGATGTTTTCGACGGTGTGACGCGGATTGAGGGAGTTGTGAGGGCTTTGAAAGATGTACTGCATCGTCCGCAGCTGTTGCCTGCTGCGTTCCCGTGCATGCACGGCGAGAACCTCGCCATTGAGCAGGGCCGTTCCCTGCCGTTGCGGAACCAGGCCGATGAGCGCGCGCGACAGCGTGCTCTTGCCCGAGCCGGATTCGCCGACGATCGCCAGGCACTCACCCTTTTCGACGGCGAAATCAACCCCGTCGAGGACGTGATAGTTGCCAAAGGCGACATGCAGATCGCGTACCTCGATGACGGGGCTGCGATCGTTTAATTTGGGGTCAAGCTGCAGGGGATCGGGCAGCCTCTCCGGTTCGGCAATGGCAACGATACCGGATTTCAGGCAGCGGACGGAATGTTCCTCGCCCTGCCAGGCCAAGGTGACCGGATGCGCGCCGCAGCCGTCCTCCGCGATTGGACAGCGCGGTTTGAAAAAGCAGCCCGAAGGACGTTGGCCGGGCCGGAACGCGCTGCCGGGGATCGATTTCAGATGCGTGCGGTAATGCAATTCCGGCACGGCGCCCAGCAGCGCCTGGGTATAGGGATGCGAAGGGCTGCCCAGCACCGTTTCGACACGGCCGATTTCGACCACGCGCCCGGAATACATCACCATGACATGGTCGGCGATATGGGCAATCACTGAGAGATCATGCGTCACATGCAAGGCCCCGATGCCATGCTCCCGGCAAAGATGCTTGACGATGTCGAGGATCTTGTTCTGCGTGGTGACATCGAGCCCCGTCGTCGGTTCGTCGAGTACGATCAGTTTCGGTGCCAGGATGACAGCCATGGCAATACCGATGCGCTGTTGCTGGCCACCGGAGAGCTGATGCGGAAAGCGCCGAAGAAAAGCCGGGTCCGGCGGCAACCCGACATCCTTCATGACAGCCTCGATGCGGCGATCGATCTCGCTGCGGGGTGTCTCGGGCTCATGAGCTTCGATTACTTCCGAAAGCTGCAACCCGATCCGCAGGGACGGATTGAGTGCGGAGGCCGGATCCTGCGGCACATAGGCGACCGTTTTCCCGCGCAGGATACGCTTTTGCTGTGGGGTGAGATCGAGCATGTTTTGTGACGTGTCGCCGGCAATGTGGATCGTACCGCCGGCAATGCGAGCGCCGCCGCGTGCAAAGCCGAGGAGAGCGGTGCCGACCGTGGTCTTGCCTGATCCCGACTCCCCAACGAGGCCGAGAACCTCGCCAGCACGGATGATAAAGCTGACATCGTCGACGATATCGCCGCCGCCGTCTGGCATGTCGATGCGAAGGTTGCGCACCTCCACGGCGAGCGCTGGCGCGATATCGGCCATTATGGACTTTTCCTTCTTCACTGTTCGCCTCCGGATTTGCGGTGGCTGCCGGACATGGTTCCGGCAATACCTTCGGCAATCATGTTGATGCCGAACGCAAACAGAGCGATGCATACGGCCGGTGAGACGACGGCGAGGGGGCGGCTGGCGATGCGGCCGCGATTTTCGTTGATCATCAAGCCCCAATCGGCGTTCGGGGGCTGGATTCCGTAACCCATCACGCTAAGGGCGGCGATCCCTGAGATCGACCAGACGATACGAATGCCGAACTCCACGAGCAACGGCGTCGTGATGTTGGGCAAGATCTCTCTGAAGAGTATTTTCCAGCGCGGCACGCTGAGCGCCTCGGCGAACTCCACAAATTCGCGAGTGACGATATCAGCGGCGACACCGCGAGTGACGCGCGCGACCTGCGGCATATGCGCCACTCCGACAAGCAGCACGATAAGCCATTCGCGCGTGCCGAGCAGGGAAACGAACAGCAGGACGAAAATGATTAATGGAATGGACAGGAACACGTCCATGACACGCATCAGCATCTGATCGAGCCAGCCGCGGCTGTAGGCGGCGACAAGACCGACGGTGACGCCGAGGATCATGCCGATGGAGGCGGACGCGAAGGACATCCACACCACAGGCAGCCCGCCGTTCAGCAATCGCGACAGGACATCGCGACCGCGGAAGTCGGTTCCCAGCAGAAATTGCGGTGATGGCTCGATGAATGGCCGCCCCACGAACGCGCTCGGTTCATAGGGAGAAACGAAGGGTCCGACGATGGCGAAAGCGATGACGAGAAGCGTAATGGCGATGCCAATACGGGTTCTATTGTAGCGCGCCGCCTGGTGAAACGTCGAAAGCCAGGCAGGCAACGGGAGAGTATTGGCTGTATGCATGCTAAATCCGATTCAGGTTCTCAGCCGCGGCGTCATCAGAATGGTCAGCATATCGGCCACCATGTTGAACAGGATGTAGCCGAACGCAAAGATGAGAACGATTGCCTGGATGACGTACAGATCACGCTGCGAAACCGCCGATTGCAGCGCGCTCCCGAGACCGGGATATTGAAAGATATATTCGACGACCACGGCACCGCCCAGGATATAGGCAAGGCTGAGTGCAGCACCCTGAATGGACGGAATAAGGCTGTTGCGGAGCGCATGGCGCAGCAGAACAATGCGCGGCGGCAAACCCTTCAGGCGGGCAGTTACGACATATTCGGAGGCGAGAGCGTCGATCAGCGAGGCACGAATAAGACGCGACAGATAGGGCATGATCGCGAGCGTCAGCGTCAGCACCGGCAGAACGAGAACTTGCGGGCTCTGCAGAACCGTTCGGCCCGGTAGCACGAGGGCGGTCGGCGGCAGGATGTGAAACACGTGCGTCGCAAGCAGCAGGATCAAGACGATCGCCAGAACGAATTCCGGGACACCGGCTGTGCTGATGAGGAAGCCATTCGCCGTATTGTCGAACCATTTCCCCTGCCTGATTGCCATGACGATGCCGACGACAAACGAAATCGGTAAAGCGATGATACTGGTACAGGCGAGAAGGACCAGCGAATTGGAGAGCCTGGGACCAACCAGATCCCAGACAGGCCCTTTCGTCACGACGGAATTGCCGAGATCCCAATGAAGGATCTTCGTGACCCAGTCGGTGTATTGGGTAAGAAGGGGCCGATCCAGCCCCAGTTGCGCTTGAAGCGCGGCCACGGCTTCCGGCGTTGCGCTTCGGCCAAGAATGGCGCGGGCAGCATCGCCGGGAAGAATGTTGGTCGCAGCAAAGATCAGCATCGAAATCAGGATCAGCGTAAAGACCCCGTATATCGATCGCTCGAGGAATAGGCGCCACATCGTCATGCTTCGGAGAAGCCTATCTTGGAAAGGCCGCGGATGATGCCGGCGCCGGATTGATCGAAATCCGGAAGGCCGACGATGTTCTTTCTGTAGATGCCAAGTTCGTTTCCGAAGATCGGAATGATCCAGGCGCCGCGTTCGAACAGGATTTCCTGCAGCTTCATCGTGATGGTTTTGCGTTTCTCATGGTCGACCGTTCGCGACGCTTCGTTCCAGAGGTCGAGATACTCCTTGTCCCGCCATTTGACCTGATCGAGACCGGCGTTCGGTCCGTCGGCAAGCGCCGATATCAGAAAGAACGGGCCGGACGGATAATAGTCACCGCCGAAGAAGGACCGCTCCATGTATTCTTCATTGTAGAATGCGGCGCCGTCGAGCTGTTTGACGTTGATCGTAATGCCGATTTCCTTGGCATTCTCCGCCAGAACCAGCGCTGTCGCCACGTCCTTGTACATGGCTAGGTTCAGTTCGGTGCCTTCGAGGCCCGCTTCCTTGATGAGAGACCTGGCCTTCTCGACATCGCGATGGCGAGCAAGCTTGTCATTGAAATCGGGATCATATCGCCCGTAAAGATCATTGGCGACCGTCGCATAGCCGTTGGCCACCGAGTTCAAGATCGTATCGCGGTCGATAACGAGGCGGAGCGCCTGACGCAGCCGCGGATCGCTGAACGGTGCCTTGTCGGTCCGCATTTGGATCGGCATGAATTTTCCCGTCGGGGAGTTGTAGAGCTTGAATGCGTCGTTGCCTTCAATCTCGCCGACGAGCGATGCATCCACATCGTTGATGATATCTATCTGGCCCGATTGAAGTGCATTCAGAAGCGCCGAACTATCTTCGAATGGCAGGAGCACCACCTCGTCGAGCAAAGCGTGCTCGCCGTGATACTTGTCGTAGCGCTTGATCGTTACGCTTTCCTTGGGAACGACGTTCGCCACCTGGAACGGGCCGGTGCCGATCGGGGTCTTGGGATCGAAATCCGCCGGCACCATGCCGGAATAGGGGTCCGATAGTCCCGTCGGCAGCCAGCTGCGCGGCGCTTCGAGCACCATTCTGACGGTGTGATCGTCCACCTTCTCGAAAGACTTGACCGGGCCTATGTGGCCGCCGCTGATCGTGCCCGGCTCGCGGATACGTTTGATCGAGAAGATGACGTCGTCAGCCTTCAGCTCGCGCCCGTCGTGGAAGGTCACGCCCTTCTTTATCTTGATGGTCCAGATCGTTGCCGTATCGTCGTCAGGCGTTACGGATTCCGCCAGTCGCATTTCAAGGCTGCCGTCGTTGGCTTGCCGGGTCAGGGATTCGAAGACATTGTACTGATTGGCGAGGTCGACGGCGATGTCGCCCGACATGCGATGCGGATCGATCGGACCGAAGGCAGCCTGCCCATTGACGCCGATCGTGATTTTTCCGCCTTTGGCCGGTGCAGCGGCCAGTGCGCTTCCAGACTGCGCGCCAACGCCGAACGCACTGGCGGCAGCCAGGGCAAGCGATCCCTTGAGAAACATCCGCCGATGGACTGAGGCTTCCAGAAGTGCTGAAGTCGGATGGGTATTAACGCTCATCAGTAGTTCCCCTTTTTCTTATGAAGATCATATTGAAGATGCCGTTGCGCTTCCGAGGATCGCCGCGCCCACTTAACGCTTGCCTTGTGATTGAACCTCGCTTGCTTCTGCGCGGGATCGCGACGGTCAATCTGTGCGCCCCAATCGCAGTGAGGATGTTTCAACTGTCGAAAATATCCATACCCTCTGAGGGTGAAGTCATTGGTCTCGTCGGATCATGGAAGAGTGTCGGCGAACGCTTCACGCGGTCATATTGGCGAGGCCGGTCTTCCGCTCGCACCGAAAGGCATTTCAGCAGGAAGATTGCCGGTCGGAGCCGGGCCCTTAGGATGCGGCCGTTGCCCGCTCAATATCGTCGCGCGCATCCATCAGCGCGTCGAGATACTGCTCTATGCCGTCGGCACGTAGCACCGGAACAAGCAGGCCGAGACTGAATTGCACGTTCTTGCGCGCGTCGCGGATGGGGACAGCGATCCCATGCACGCCTTGCTGAAGCTCATTGCGTGATATGGCATAGCCAGATTGACGGACCTGCTCGAGAAGATCCAGAGCCTCGTCCTTCCGGTCCGCCTGGCTTACGGCTTTGTCGATGAAGGGGCCAGCCTGATAGGCAAGAATGGCGCGGCCGCTGGCGCCGATGTAAAGCGGATGGCGCGAACCTGGACGGTGCTGGACACGCAGCAGGTGCCCGTCGCCGACCGCCTGTTCGACAACAACGGCACTGTCCGCATCGAGACGGTGCAGAACGACCGTCTCGCCGCTCGAAGCGGCCATCTTTTGCATGATCGGCAAAGCAAGGCGCTGAAAACTGTAGGCATCGCCATAGCTTGCCAGCTGCATGATGACCGGGCCGATCGTGAACGCCTTGCCGAGTTTGGAGACGTAACCGCGACCATGCAGGGTGGTGAGGAGCCGGTGTACGACCGTGCGATTCATGTCGCATAGGGATGCGATTTCTGCTGTCGACAAAGGCCCGCGTTGGGCGACGGTTTCGAGAACCGTCAACATCTGGTCGCCTGTGGAGGATATCTCGGCCATTTTCCAATTCTTCGATTTTCTTTTGTTGCCAGAATCGATGCGACGCCCGGAGGCTATCGAGCTTAAGACAAGCCCAGGGCGAAAGCCAGACGGCGCCGCAGATGCGCGCAGTCACCCAGCGTCGTTATCCGCCGTCTTGCGCCACTCATCGTGGAAGGCAGGCGCTTGATCCTCGGAAATTTATGTTCTAATATCGAACTTAAATTTATAAATATCGAACAAAGAGGCAATCATGAAGTTTTCAAGCTATCTCTGGAATGGCCGGAAGAGCTACGGCACCGCCATTGAGGACGGTATCGTCGACATCCCGGCACTGTTTCACGAGCTGGGTGAGGCGGCGCCCGCACATGATCTGCTTTCGCTGATCGAGCGTGGCCAAGCGGCCGTAGCTGCTGTGCGTGAGGCGCTGGCAGCAGCAGCGAGAGCAGGGAAGATGGTGGGTGCACTTGTCTCCGATGCAGAAAGATCGCCGCTGACGCCACTTCCCCGCCCGCCGAAAATGATCTGTGTCGGGCGCAATTATGCGGAACATGCCAAGGAGGCGGGTTTCGAAATGAGCCAGATCCCGATTATTTTCCCGAAATTCTCAGCCGTTCTCGTCGCGGACCAAGATGCAATCCTCTTGCCGAAGGTCTCCGGACAACTCGATTGGGAAGGCGAGCTGGCGGTGGTCATGGGACCTGCGCCGAGGGGAAAAATCACCAAGGCGGACGCTCTGAACCACGTCTTCGGCTACACGATCTTCAACGATGTGACGATCCGCGACTATCAGTTTCGGACGACCCAATACACGGCGGGTAAGAATTTCCGGACCTCCGGACCTGTCGGCCCCTGGATCGTGACTTCAGACGAAATAGCTGATCCACACGCACTTCAAATTCGCACGACGTTGAACGGCGAGGTCATGCAGAACGCAAACACGTCGGAGATGTTTTTTGATGTCCCGACCATCATCGAGCATCTGAGCGAGTTCATCGATATGGAGGCCGGCGACATCATTGCGATGGGAACTCCGGCGGGTGTCGGCTTCAAGCGCAAGCCGCCGATCTTCATGAAGGCCGGAGATCGGATTGCGATCGAGATCGAGAAGATCGGCCGGCTCGAAAATCACGTTATCGCAGAGAGCTGATTTCGACAGTCATCGTTAGACAAGCCGGCAGGCGCGTGGCCGTTTCTAAGACCCCGCGCTTACCGGATTATCCAGATATTGAGACGCGCCAGCCATGCATGGCGCGCCTCATTTCATGTCGCGCTGACGGCGGCCTTCCGTCTGGCCGTCCGTGACATTACGATTGCCGCAATGATGAGGATGACGATCAGGCCTGCTGCGACCGTTGCCGGCAGGATGTAGGGCTGGACACTTGCGAGGAACGGCACCGGGCCACCCTTTCGCGCTATCGCGACATCGTCCGGCGTAACATTTGCATCCGGATTGCCAAAGCGAGTCAGCACGTAATTGGCGATGTCGGCGATCTGCCCGTCAGTCAGCGGCGTGACATAGGATTGGCTGCCGAAGCCAGGCATAAGCACTTCCTGCCCGCCCACCTCGCGTTCCACGCCGAAGAGGATGGTCGCCACCAAATTGGCCGGATTGCGGGCGCCGGTCGCCGAATTGTGGAAGAGCGAGGGATAGGCCTGGTTCGCGCTGCCGGCACCATCGGGTTGGTGACAACTTGCGCAATAGCCGCTGTAAAGTTCTGCGCCGGTTTTCAGGCTCTCATGCGCATTCGGCAGGAAAAGGCCCCGGATCGAAGGTTCGTCCGAAGCTTTTGCGCCAAAATCGTGCGCAGCCTTCTTGTCCGCGGGGTCGCGGACCGCTGGTGTCGATTTCAGGTAAGCGGCAAGCGCTTTCAGATCGCTCTCCGGCAGATGTTGCAAGCTGTTCTGGACAGCTTCCGCCATTCCGCCGGCTGCCTGCGCCTTGCCGTCCAGATGGCCGGTGCGGAAATATTGCACCAGCTCCGCCTCGCTCCACGCGCCAATGCCGCTGATCGGATCGGACGTGATGTTTGGCGCATACCAGGGGCCGACGAAGCCGCCTGTCAGTGCCGCGTCTGCGCTTTGTCCCATCAGCAGGTTGCGTGGCGCGTGGCAGGACGCGCAATGACCAAGCGCCCCGGCGAGATAGGCGCCCCGGTTGATCTCTTCGCTCTTGGAAGCATCCGGCACGAAGGGGCTGCGATCGGCAAAGAGAAGATTCCACGCCGCCATCGAGAGGCGGATATTGAAGGGGAAGGGCAGCTGGGTCGCGTTCTTTGGTGCTTCCTCCACCGGCTGCACGCCATGCATGAAATAAGCATAGAGTGCTTGCATGTCGTCATCGTTGATTGCGCCATAGGCATCATACGGCATGGCGGGATAGAGATGAGCGCCGTCTTTCCGGATGCCCTTTCGCACCGCTCTTTCGAAATCCTCTTGCGAATAATCGCCGATTCCGAACGCCTTCGAAGGCGTGATGTTGGACGAATAGATCGTGCCGAGTGGCGAGACGATGCCATAGCCGCCGGCAAAGGGTTGCCCCGTTTTCGGTGCTGTGTGGCAGGCCATGCAATCGGCGGCGGTCGCAACCGCCTTTCCCTTGTCGAGCAGGGCGGTGAGATCCTCTGCGGCGATCGCTGCAGAAGTCGAGCCGAGCGTGAGGCCCAAAAGCGCCATGCCGGCGAGACGGGGGATCGTTCTCATTGTCATCACCTCCCTCATGCACCGAGGGCTTTTGAAATATCGTCGGCGGCCTTGATGCCCAGCGCGGCCATGGTCAGCGTCGAATTGACGACGCTGGCGGATGGGATCGCGGCTCCGCCGGGGATCCAGAGATTGGCATGATCGTGCGCTCGACAGTTGCCGTCGACGACCGAATCCTTGGGGTCGCTTCCCATGATGCATCCGCCCATGATGTGGTTGTTGGCGTTGAGCGCTGTCGTAATCTGCAGATCCGCTCCGCCGAACAGCGCCGCGATTTCCTTAAGCTGTACGACAGCGGCGTCGTAACCTTTGCGGACGTAGTCGCCAACATCGTAATAGACGTCAGGGCAGGGGATGCCGTGTGGATCCATGCGCGTCTTGCTGAGCGTCACCCGGTTCTTGGCATCGGGAAGCGGCTCGAGGCTGATCGACAGGTCGACGCCATGAATGGTCCTCTTGCGGATTTCCGCGTCCAGCTCCGCGCCGACAAGCCCCTGCTTGAGTGCCGCCGACGTGGCGGAGGTGACCTGGGTGATGTTGTTGAGGATCATCTTGTTGGCGGAATAATCCGAACGAAAGGCGCCGTCGCGCGGCCCGACAAGACAGCTCGATTGCGCCGGCCCGCGGCCGATCCACAGGGGTTCCGACGCCTGGAAAAAGCAGTGGAAACCCGAATGGTCCATCATGTTGCGGCCAACCTGGTCGGAGGAGTTTGCAATCCCGGCCGGATTGCGATCGTTCGCGGCAGCCAGCAGCAGGCGCGGCGATTCCATCGAGTTGCAGGCAATGACGAAGGTCTTGGCCGTCGCCTTGTGCGACTTGTGATCGGCGTCGTACCAATGGACGGCGGTGATCCGATTGTTCTCATCGGTATCCATCTTGTAGACGACCGATTCGGCGAGAACGATCGCGCCTTTCGCTTCGGCAGACTGGACCGTGTGGATGCCGTTATACATCGCTCCGATCGGACAGATCGGCTGACAGTTGTTGTTGCCGCAGCAGGTGGGACGTCCGTTCCAGGGGCGGGTGCTGCGGGCCTGCGGAATAGGCACGGATCGATAGCCATGGGCATTGACGATCTCGGCAAAGCGCTTGTCGCCATAGCTCCACGGCACCATGTCCATCGGGTAGGGCCGCGACCGCTCGGAAGGAGACTGGAGCGCCGGGTCATTCGGGCCGGCAACGCCCATCGCTTCTTCGGCGCGACAGTAATAGGGTTCGAGTTCGTCATAGGAAATCGGCCAGTCGCGGCCGACCCCATATGTCGAGCGCATCTTCAGGTCGACAGGCAAGTGCCGCCAGCTGGACGCTGCCCAATGCCATGTCGTTCCGCCAACGGTTTTCAGATAGCCTTGCTTGAAGCCTTTTCCATCGGGACCCGAGAGCGCGACATAGTTGTTTTCCGGCCAGTAGAGCGGCGCAGGCGCCATGTTCGATTGCGGATACAATCCTTGAAAATCCGAGCCGGCGCGATTGGCAAAGGGCATGTTGCGCCAATTTTCCACCGCCTGAGCACGCTCGATGCGCAGACCGGCGTCGAGAAGGAGAACCGATTTGCCCTTGGCGGCAAGCTCGTCTGCGACCAGGGCGCCAACGACACCCGACCCGACCACGACGACATCGGCAACCGCATCGCCATTGTTGAAAACGGGAGATCTCATGATCAAAGTACCCTCGGAGAATTGACAGGCATGCGAGTGACCTCTGGCGGCAGACCGGTCCACCACATCGGGCCATTGTTGCAATAGGTGGGAACTGTCAGGCCGTCGGCGACGGGGCGGTACATCAGCGCGTCCTTGTAGGCCACGACGACGGGGCCGTGTTCCGTCTCGACAGTGCCGGTATACCAGGTCGAAACGATCTTCATCGCAACGGCGTCCAGGCCTACAGTCGCGGCCGCCGCCTTCAGCGAAGCGCCTGTCGTATTGGCCTTTGCCAGCACCGCAAGCTTGACCGACTTGTCCGCAAAACCGCTATCGGCCGCATTCAGGACTTGGAAAATGCGCTTGGCGGTAACCGGGGAGAGGTCACGCTTGTCGGTCAGCACGCTCGACGCAATATAGAAGGCGGCTTCAGCGGCGGAGGGCGTGTCGGCAAATGCCTTTGGGATATGCAGGCCGGCAAGCAGCAGCGTGGTGCCGGCCAGCAGGCTGCGACGCGTGATTGTCGCTGCCTTCGCGGCTGAACGCGCTGTGGTTGCGATATCGTGGGGTGTTTTTTGTGTGATCATGATCCAATATCCCGAAAACTGCGACCGGAGGGAAGCCGGACGAACGATGACGGACACACTTCGCTCTTCGTACTTAGATCGATCTAAGTCAACAAAAATCTGGTAATATGGAAAGAGTGGACCAAGGCACGCGGGAGAGCTATTCATACCGCCCGCACGGAGCCGCCGTGAACAACGGCGTGAGGGAGGAAATGGCGCATTGATGGCGAATGGCAAGAGCCGGAGGGGCATGGCGCGACTCATCGACGTGGCAAGAGAAGCGGGTGTGTCACGCGCCACGGCATCCCTCGTCATGCGTGGCAGCCCGCTCGTGGCGCAGGAAACGCGCTTCAAGGTTCTGGCCGCCACGGAACGGCTCGGCTATGTGCGCAACATGACGGCGGCGCGGCTAAGATCGCGCAGCGGCGGTATCGCCGGTGTCATCGTGCCCAATCTGCGTAACCCGTTTTTCGCGGAGCTGTTTGCCGGTATCGAAGAAGCGCTCGAAGAACACGGCCTGGCGGTCTTGATCGGCAACAGCCATGACGACAGGGATCGGCAGGCGGATCTCATGCGGCGCATGTGCGAGCATGGTGTGGATGGGATCATTTTCTGCCCTGCCGTCGGAACTGCTAGAGATTGGCGAGCCCTGCCGTCGATGAGCCGCCTTCCCTGCGTGCAGGTGTTGCGCCACGTGGTGGAAACGGTCGACTATGTCGGCGTCGATTACCGTGGCGGCATGTGGGCGGCGGTCGAGGCCCTGGTCGGCCTCGGTCATCGCCGTATCGCGTTCGCCATCCAGGAGGCGGAACATTCCGCCCTTGTCGAGCGGCTGGAGGGATACAACGCGGCGATCGAGGCGTTTGGCCTCGAGGCTCCTCACATCGTCAAGATCCCGGAGACCTTCGGGGACATGGAGAGCAGGGTTGCCGAGTTGCTGGATGCCACGCCCGCCCCGACGGCGACCATATGTTTCAACGATGTGGTGGCATTTCACCTCGCTGCTGCATTTCACGATCGCGGGCTGCGACCGGGACATGACCATGCATTGATCGGCTTCGACGATGTGCAGGCGATCGAGGTTCTGCGTCCGCGGATGGCTTCCGTCGCCACGCATCCCGGCGAGGTCGGCAGAGCGGCGGCGCGGCGGATGCTCTTTCGCGTCGAGCAGCCGGATGCGCCGGCCGAACGGATTGTCCTCCCGACGGAGCTTGTATTGCGCCCATCTGCTGCGGCGCTTTTGGAAACCAGCAACCACACCATATCATCATAGGGTGCGACGGTGCCGTTGGCTGATCCTTGAAGGCAAACGCTGTCGTTTGCCTGCCGCTTTACGTTGTGACAACTTGCCCGCGGTCATCGGAAGCTTTTGACCGGACATCAGCAGTTTCCTAGTATCCGTGATCACCCGCTTCATTCCTACCCAATTCATTCGGCGGTGGCTGGCGCATGGAGTAAGAATGCCCTCGGTTGCAATCCTGGTTTTCCCCAAAGTCCAGGCACTGGATGTTTCCGGTCCGATGGACGTGTTCGACGAAGCGAATGCATTCGTCTCCGCCGAGCGTCGCTATGAGGTGACCTTGATCGGGCCACGGGAGTTTTTCCGGGCGTCCAACGGCATGCCAATGGCAGCTCATGAGCGCTACGAGGATGCGATCCGGAAATTCGATCTGGTTCTCGTGGCCGGCGGCCCGTCGCTTCCGAGCGAGGCGCCTGATGCCAACGTCTTGTCCTGCGTACGGCAGCTGGCTGCTCTTGCTACCCGTTACGGTTCAGTTTGTACCGGTGCATTCATTCTTGGCCATGCCGGCCTTTTGGACGGAAAGAGCGTGACCACGCACTGGCAGAATGCCGACGCCCTGGCGCAGCAATTTCCGCTCGCGGAGGTCGACCGCGATCGGATCTACATTCGAGATGGTGCCCTGTTAACGTCGGCGGGGGTTACGGCTGGCATCGACCTGGCACTGGCCATCGTCAACGAGGATCACGGCAGCGCCGTGGCCCTGGCAGTTGCCAAGCGCCTCGTGGTGGTAGCCCAGCGGCAAGGTGGCCAGTCGCAGTTCAGCCCATACATAGCCGCACCTTCGGACGATGGTTCGCCGCTTGCCGTTATCTACAGGTCCGTCATGTCAAATTTGAACGGAAAGCTGTCTGTCGGCGATCTGGCGGAACATGCGGGCATGAGCCGACGCAACTTCGCACGCTTCTTTCTGCAGGAGGCGAAGACGACGCCTGGCGAATTCGTGGAACAGGCACGGGTGGATGCGGCAAGGAACCTGCTGGAAGGAAGCCCGCTTGCTTTGAAGGAAATCGCCTTCCAATGCGGCTTCGGCACCCCGCACCGGATGCGGCAGGTATTTGCAAAGAGGCTCGGCGTGACGCCGGGCCAATATAGGGCAAGCTTCAGAAGGCCCTAAAGCGCGTCGCGATCTCTAAGATTCGCTTTCTGCGCTTTAGCTCCTTGATGTTATGAATGCCGTAGCCGCAAAACCGCTGCACACTTTTGCGCGACATGCTTCCATAGAAAATGGCGATCGAAGGAGCATCGCCCTCGATCGCCGCCTGCGATTGGTTGTCCTCAGCTATCCCATTTCGAGCCCATGATCAGTTCCGCAAAGTCCACCCGCTTGTAGGTGGGATCCATACGGGCAAGGACATCCGCCTTGACGTTACCGAACGTTGTCTCCGGCTTCTTGATCGTGCCGTAGCAGAACGCCGACAGGATACCATGCTTGAACTTGAGACCACGTGGATGGCAGCTACAGATCTCCTGTCGCTGCTCGGTGGTGAAATCGTCGTAGGCAAGGCCAAGCACGTCCATCTCGACGCCCGCTGTCACGAGGGCAACTGTCGGTCGCTTATGCTGGGGAATGCCCGGTGTTGTGTGGAGGGCGATGGAATCCCAGACATCGTCGACGTCCCTCTCCGAGACATCGTAGGATTCGAGGAAAGCCCGTGCGGCATTCGCACCGTCGACTTCGAAGCGCTCGGTCTCACTGGCGTAGGAATCGATCAGACCCATGTCGTGGAACATGGCACCGACATAGAGAAGTTCCGGATCATATTTCAGACCCTTGCGATCGCCCGTCAGGGCGCCGAACAGGAAGACGCGACGGGAGTGGTGATAGAGCAGGTCCGTCTCGGTATCCCGGACCAGTTCCGTCGCGGCCTTTGCCATCGAGCTGTCGGGGATCGTGATACCTGCGATGATTTCTGAAGTACGAGACATATTCGGCTCCTATTCTGCGGTTTGTTCGAGAGAAATTCCAAGCGCCATGGCGACGCCGGCTCCGTAAGCCGGATCGGCCTTCGAGCAGTGCGCGACGTGTCGTTGCTGGATGTGAAGAGATACGCCGGAGAGGGCGCGTGCCGTGTTGTCGAACAGCGTCTGTCGTTGTTGGGCTGACATCAGCCGGAACAGGTTTCCGGGCTGTTCGAAGTGATCCTCATCGACGCGATGATCCCAATGGTCCGCAGCGCCTTCGATCAAAAGGGGCGGCTCGCGAAAGTCCGGCTGTTCGGCCCATTCGTCTTTCGAATTCGGGACGTAGGTGGTTCGCGCACCCTGGTTTCCATCGACGCGCATCGCACCATCGCGATGGTAGGAGTGGTACGGGCAGCGTGGCGCATTGACCGGAATCTGGTGATGATTCACGCCAAGACGGTAACGAGCCGCGTCGCCATAGGAGAAGAGCCGCGCCTGGAGCATCCTGTCCGGGGAAAAGCCGATGCCAGGGACGACGCTTGCGGGCGTGAAGGATGCCTGTTCGACCTCGGCGAAGACGTTTTCGGGATTGCGGTCGAGTTCCATCACACCGACCTCGATCAGAGGATAATCCTTGTGAGGCCAGACCTTCGTCACGTCGAAGGGGTTGACCGGATGGGTGGCGGCAGCCTTCTCTGGCATGACCTGGACGTAGAGCGTCCAGCGAGGAAAGTCTCCGCGCTCGATGCTTTCGAAGAGATCGCGATGATGGCTCTCGCGATCCGCGCCGATGAGCGACTTTGCCTCGTCGTCCGTGAGGTTGCGAATGCCCTGTTGGGTCTTGAACGTGAACTTGACCCAGAACCGCTGATCGTCGGCATTGATGAAGCTGAAGGTGTGACTGCCGAAGCCATGCATATGGCGGAAGCTTTGAGGGATGCCACGCTCGCTCATGACGATGGTTACCTGGTGGAGCGCCTCCGGCAACAGCGTCCAGAAATCCCAGTTGCTCTCCGCGCTGCGCATACCGGTGCGGGGGTCCCGTTTGATGGCGTGGTTGAGATCCGGAAACCGAAGAGGGTCACGGAAAAAGAAGACGGGCGTATTGTTGCCGACGAGGTCCCAGTTGCCTTGTTCGGTATAGAATTTCAGTGCGAACCCGCGAATATCGCGTTCCGCGTCGGCAGCGCCTCGTTCACCCGCCACCGTCGAGAAGCGTGCGAACATCTCGGTCTTCTTTCCGACTTTCGAGAAAATTGCCGCTTTCGTGAAGCGCGTGATGTCGTTGGTGACGGTGAAGGTTCCAAAAGCGCCCGCACCCTTGGCATGCATGCGGCGTTCCGGAATGACCTCACGGTCAAAATGCGCCAGCTTTTCTATCAGCCAGACGTCCTGAAGGAGCGCCGGCCCTCGCGGGCCTGCCGTGTAGATATTGAAATTGTCAACGACGGGTGCGCCCGCCGCAGTGGTCAGCTTGCGGTCAGTCATATGCGTCTCCAATTGAATTGGCTGTAGACGAACCGGCCGCTCTCGCTACGGAAGCGAGAGGTTTGCCGATCCATCGGGACCGGCTTGATATTCGCGGAAGAAGCCTTTGCATTCAAACAAGCAGAGGGTTTGAATGGTGCCAACAAGGGTGCGAATGCGGCCAGAGCCCATGGGAGCCGCGCGCAATGACAAAAGCCTCGCGGTTTCGATCAGCATGAACTCGCTTGGGCGGCCCAAACGCTCAAGAGCGGTTTGGCCATCCAAGGAGGCTACGAAGGGCTTCGCGCTATCGACCCCAAACAATTCCGGATGCGATACCGCTGCATACTCTTCCCGGAATCGCTCCAGGCCTATTGGGTGAGCAGGGCTTCGATCTTGCAGGCAATTGCGAGCAAGGTGCGGTCGTCATGGCGCCTGCCTTCGATCATCAGGCCGACCGGAAGGCCATCTCGATCCAATCCTGCGGGAACAGAGACAGATGGTGCTCCCGTCAGGGTCGCCAGCACCGCATGGCTCGTCACCGTATGGAATGTCGAAACCAACCCGGCATCCGTTTGCATGAGGTCATCCTCGCCGATCAAGGGCGGCTGCACCGGAACCGTCGGCATGATGATAGCATCGAGCCGCTGGCTGCTGAGGAGTTGCTCATATCTCTGGCGCAGCGAGGCCAATCCGCCGTCAAGCGCATGTGTGAAGGCTTCTCTGCTTTCGGCTGCGAACGAGGGAAGTCGCTCAAAAATCATGCGGACGTCGGGGCTGGCGATGGTGGAGGTGAATTCTGCAAGTGTCTTGCCGAGCCGGTTCGCACAAAAGGCCGTCCAGAACTCGAAGGCCTCGTTGAACACCACAGGGCCGCCGATGCGTGCATCGATATCCTCGAATTCGGAAGCATCAATAAGAACGAGATCGATTTCTCCCGAGAGGCCAAGTCTGCCAAGCGCGCTGGCGACGGCCTCATCGACACTGAGAGACAATCCGCGTTTGTCCCAGAGCACACCGAGGCGCAAGGGCCGTTCCGGCAGGGCCGGAAGGACATGCTCGCCTGTAATGATTCCGTCGATTTCGGCCAGATCGGCGCAGTTTACCGTCATCGGACCGATCGTGTCGCGGGTCGGAGAAAGCAGGAGGGCGCCTCCCTCCTGGTATCGCCCGGTCGATGGCCGAAAGCCGACGATCGAGCAGAAGGCAGCCGGAATACGGGATGAACCTCCCGTATCGGAGCCGAGGGCAAAGGGCACAACACCGCGGGCGACCGCGGCGCCACTGCCGCCGGAGGAGCCGCCCGCGCTGCGGTTCGGGTCGAATGGGTTGCGGACGGCGCCAAATGCAGGGTTGTTCGAAGTAATGCCGAAGGCAAGTTCGTGCATGTTGAGCTTAACCGGAACATAGCCGCCGGCCGATCGAAGGGCGGCAACCGCCGGTGCATCGGCATTTGCAAGATTTTCGGCGAGACCCGGGCATGCGCCGGTTGTCATGTAGCCCGCCACGTCGATGTTATCCTTCACCCCGAAGGCTATGCCGTGAAGAGGCCCGCCCACGGTTGTCTGAGAGGCTTTGGCATTCGTTTGAATGACGGCGTTGTCGCGATTGTCCGAGGCGCGCGCCAAAACGATTTCACGCAGGGCGTCAGGACCATGTTCTGCGACGATGAAACGAGCGTCGCGAAGAGACATGGGAGAAAATGCAGCACTCATACAGCGAACCTCCTCGTTCAAAGCATGCTGCGGTTATAGATGGACCGGTTGATTTATCAATGCGACCCACGGTCAATGCTGAGAAAATGGCGAAGCCTATCCTGTTGCAAGGCTCCGCCTAAACGCGGTTTGGAACATAGGTCAAGCAACTGCCCGTGGCTGCTTTGCGTTGGCAAGCTATCTCTAGTCATGTGTCGTCTTGAAATAGCGTTCCAGAAACCGGCTATAGCTGCCCATCAGCGCGCTGAAGGTGAAATAGACGGCTGCTGCGAAGAGATAGCCTTCCAGGACCGCAATGCCCTGCCATGCCGGATCCCGCATTGCCGAGCGCACCGTGTCGAGAAAATCGAGAAGACCGACGATAGTCACGAGTGTCGTGTCCTGAAAGAAGCCGATGAAGAGGCTGACCAGGGGAGGGATCACCTTCTTCATGGCCTGCGGAAGCACGATCTTGTACATCACGAGCCAATAGTGCAGGCCAAGCGCCGATCCGGCTTCGCTCTGGCCTCTCGGAACATCCTGTAACCCTCCGCGTACGATCTCGGCAATATAGGCGGCCGCGAAGATGATGATGGCGATCTGCGCCCGAAGCAGCTTGTCGATCGTGACGCCTTCCGGCATGAACAGCGGCAGCATCACCGTTGCCATGAACAGGATGCTGATCAGCGGAACGCCACGCACGATTTCGATGAAGCCAACCGCGAGAATTCTGATGACGGGCAGCTCGGATATGCGGGAGAGCGCCAGCAGGATGCCGAGCGGCAGGGCGCAGGCAAGTCCGACGAAAGAGAGCAGGAACGAGAGCGGCAGGCCTCCCCATTGGCTTGTCGGCACCGGCGCCAGACCGAAGACGCCCCCAGCCATCAGAATGTATAGCGCCGGCATCAGCACCAAGCACCATGCGCCGAGCAATGTTCGGCCCCAGAGCCATGGCAGCATCGATACCAAGGCACCGGCCATGAATAAAATCAATGCCGAAAGTGGCCGCCACTGCTCTTCGTAAGGATAGAATCCGAAGAGCATGTAACGCAGCTTGGTGGCGAGAAACGGCCAGCATGCACCGGAACCGCTTTTGCAGTCGGCGGGAGTGCCGATGAAGGTAGCGTTGATCAGCAGCCAGTCGATTGCATGCTTTCCCAGCATGAGCAGGGCACCGGCGCAGAGAATCGTGATTATGGTGTTGCCAGGTGTCCCGAACCACGCCCGCATCCATTGCGCCTGCCTTTTGGGTGGCGGTTGCGGGGCAAATTCGGTCAGTCGAAGGTCGATATCCGCCATCGTCAGCGCTCCTTCAACGCGATACGCGCGTTATACCAATTCATCAGCAGTGAAATCGCGATGGAAAGGCCGAGATATACCCCCATGAACACTGCTATCGTTTCCATGGCCTGCCCGGTCTGATTCATGATGGTATTGGACACCATGACGAGGTCCGGATAGCCGATCGCAATCGCAAGCGAACTGTTCTTGAAGACCGTCAGGTAGATGTTGGTAAGCGGAGGGATCATGATCCGCAATGCTTGCGGAAGGATAATCAGGCGCAGTGCATTGCCCCGAGAAAGCCCAAGGGCCATGGATGCTTCCCATTGTCCTTTGTTGATGGCCTGAATGCCGGCGCGCACGATCTCGGCGACGTTTGCCGATACGTTGAGCGCAAGGCCAAAAAGAAGGGCGACGAATTCCGGGCGGATCTGCAAGCCGCCGCTCAGGCGGAAACGACCCTGCTGGGGAAGATCCCAGCTGAGATGGATCCCGTATAAAAGCCAGACCAGCAAGATGGGAACGATGGCCAATGCAATTGCAATCACTCCTACATGGTTCGGTCGACCTTGGGCGAGGCTGCGTCCCAGTGCTATGCGATAGGTCAAGAGGCCCATTGCCAAGCCAGCAACAATTGCTAGTAGCGGAGCGGTGAAACCATTGGCTGCCGATACAGCTGGAATGGCAAGGCCGCTATTGGAAAGATAGATGTTCGGTGCGATCGCCAAGGCAGCGCGCACCGGCGGTAGGACATTTATGATCAGAGCATACCAGAACAAAAGATACAGCAGCAGTGGAACATTGCGCATCACTTCGATGTAGACAAGCATCAGACGCTGCAGCAATGGATTGCGCGACATCCGTCCGATGCCGACAAGCAAGCCGATCACCGTGCCGAAGATGGCCGCAAGCACTGAGACTTTCACCGTATTGGCGATGCCGACCAGCAGCGCCCGCGCGACGGTATCGGTCGGTTCGTAAGCGATCGCCGTCTCGCTGATAACGAACCCGGCCTGTCGAGACAGATAGGAGAAGCCTGTCGCAATATCCTGCTTGGCCAGATTCTGGCTGGCCGTGGTAAACATCGACCACGCGAGTATGGCGACTAATATGACTGCCAGGCATTGATAGAATAGCGCGCGATACCGCACGTCATGAAGCAAGGCCATGCGTTCTTCCGGTACATTCGAGAGCGGGGGATGTCCCGTATTCGATATTTGAATACGGGACGGGTGCTTCAGAGCGCTTCCGCGTTTCTTTGGATCGTGAAAACGCTCAATCCTCCTACTATTCCACATTCC
>NZ_JAELUG010000457.1 GCF_016429255.1 Rhizobium sp. ASV8 | reverse complement strand
GCCAACGCCGTCAGATGAAGCAGAGAAGAATCTTCCCAAGTCATTCGCAGAGACCTTGTCCCTCAACGCACCAAAGCCCGCGCCACCGCCAGCGCCAGAGCCATGGCCGGCGGAGAATGTTCAGCCAAAACCATACCCGACTCTGTATCTAGACCAAGCAGAATACGAAACGCTCGACCCGACACCTACAGCTATGCCTGCCAACGCGCGGATAGAGGACGCCGACGCTCCTGAGCCATCTATTCTCGATCGCGAAGCATTCGAGTCCACAATGGACGCCGCATTCCAAAAGTTTGCGGACCGTCTGTCACAGAACCCGGAACAAGTCATCCGTTACGAGTTTGGCGGCGTACCTCTTGTCTACTCCAAGACTGATGCCGTCGGCATGGCTATTTCCAACCGTGCTATTCCGCGATGCCCAGCGTGCGGTGACCGCAGAACGTTTGAGGTGCAGC
>NZ_JAELUG010000456.1 GCF_016429255.1 Rhizobium sp. ASV8 | reverse complement strand
CACCATGACGGGCTGGCCCAGTTCTTTTCCTTTCTTCGCTTCCTCTGCCATCCCTCCCGCACTGTTGTTGAGAGTACTCAATCCTGACAACAACCTCGTTTCGCCTTGTGGGATTTTTTTCCTTTCCTCTTTCTAGTTCGTACTTTTGAGACTGCCTCTCAATTGTGCGTGTCTCCGCTTCTCTTCTTAGCAATTCTTAATAAAGCCCACCTTCTTGCTAAGAGAAAATCCGTTGCCTTTGCCACCACGCGCAAACGTCTTCTGCCAGTGTCTAAACGCTCAATCTTGTCGAAGTCTCATCGCCATGGATACCGTCTTGCGTCAGTCCAAGGCCATGTGCCCCTTCCTCAAGTCGGCGTCGCCGGCAACTCTGCGTGCCATGTCCTGTCTCTTATACACATCTCCGAGCCCACGAGACGGTCTATCAAATCACGGACTGTGTAATATCGTTGTAG
>NZ_JAELUG010000455.1 GCF_016429255.1 Rhizobium sp. ASV8 | reverse complement strand
GATGCAAGCGTTTGGCATTATTTTGAGAGACAAGCGTGTCAAATCTATCTTGGTAAATATCTACGGAGGTAAGAGGTCTAGTCCTATATTCTCGAAAGACACGCGCTAACAAGACGCGCGCAGGCATTACGAGATGTGATATGATTGCAGAGTCTATCATTGGTGCCGCAAATAAGATGGATATCCATGTACCCATGGTTGTGCGCCTCCAAGGGACAAATTCCGAAGCCGGACTGCAACTGGTGAGTTCAGGTTAATGCCCTTAGCAATACTATGTCCGTATAATAATCAGTCATTTAGCTTGCGGACGCCGATTTAGGTCTGTATGTCGAGTCGGATTTCGGAGAGGCCGCCAGGAAGGCTGTTGAACTTGCCAAAGCGGCGTAACTGGCTGCGGGACAAAGCAAATATATTATACGAGCTATCAGTATCAGACTTCATAAACTATCCTACAC
>NZ_JAELUG010000454.1 GCF_016429255.1 Rhizobium sp. ASV8 | reverse complement strand
GAACCACGGCCGAGGGTGCATTGGTCTTGAAAATTGGCCAACCGAGTCCTCGACCGTTAAGTCAACGCAGCAATTGATCTTGTCCATTTTCCATTCAGAATTAAACAGAAGCGTATAGTAACCGCCTTAGCTGCTCGCTCGTAGTCATCATGGTAGACAGGAGGCGAACTTGGTCTGAATTAAACAAAGTCAATTAAATATTAAAACAGACTATTTTACGAATTATTGTTTTGTCGGCGGGTTCTGGCTACCACCACCCTGGCCGACGTCATCGCCCGTCTTCAATCCCTGGCTTTGGCCGCCGCTTGCATTCATATTGTCCAGGCCTGCGCCCTTGGCATTGATTCCCTCTGGCAACGGAGCCGTCTTGTCTGTCCGATCAACTTTCGAGGTCTGCAATTGGCAAAAAGGTATTAGTAGATAATGTTTACGCCACCAATGTAAGAGCTAAATACC
>NZ_JAELUG010000453.1 GCF_016429255.1 Rhizobium sp. ASV8 | reverse complement strand
GATGTGCTGGGGGCGGCAATGGCGGCGCCTTCACGGCGGCGTCTTTTGGTGGCCGGCTGGTGAGAAGGATCGGTAGCACCTTGTTGTGCCGGCAGAGGAGGCAGCGGTCTCGCCGATGACGTTGTGTAACCGGCTGTTTGCTTGCGGGTGGTGTTTGCGTCTGGCTCTGGGGAGTCGTCAATGACAATTACCTCCTGCGGCAGGCCGTTGCGGTAGAAATTGCTCCAGTCGGGCTCCCGAGAGCGTCGGCGTTTTCGCGAGGCCTGGAGATCGGTGGCGGCTAGTACGGCAGCGTTGTTGTTCGTCGCCGGAGCCGTCGCCGTGACGGTAGTGCTGGCCATGGCGGGCAAAAAAGCGTCGTGATGGGCCTGCTGGGGATTCTGAGTCTGATGGGCTTGGGCTTGATAGGAAGCCGACAAGGCGGCAGGGATATTGTTGTTGTGGCCGGCCGGTGGC
>NZ_JAELUG010000452.1 GCF_016429255.1 Rhizobium sp. ASV8 | reverse complement strand
GACGAAATAGAGGTGGCCGGAAAAGAGGCCGAGATTTACATCTCTGGCAAGGTATCATTTCTCATCGATGACCCGGGTAGACAGCAGATTGGGTCCTTTAATCCGCTGACTGAGCAGGACTGGACGGACATGGCGTATGTGGGCAACACCGCTCGTCTCTGCCAGTCCATTGTTGATGGCGATGTTGACGATGTTTTGAACTGGCTGTCACAGGAAGGTGCTGATCCAAACAAGAGAGATTACACAGGAAGATCACCGCTGCATCTCGCAGTCATGGACTCAACAGTGGATGTTGTAAAGTGTTTGGTTGATCATGGCGCGCGCCTCACTGGTCGTCTCGCTGACGGAAAGACTGCTCTTCATCTCGCAGCCTCACGAGGCAACGCCGAAATAGTCAAGATTTTGATGGATAGAAGCATTACCAACGAAGAAGAAGAGATTGAAAGGCAAGAAAGA
>NZ_JAELUG010000451.1 GCF_016429255.1 Rhizobium sp. ASV8 | reverse complement strand
CGCAAGGGCCGCACGTACAAGGTGATTACGATGGAGACGCCGCTGGAGGAACTCGAGGCTTTTTTCAGGGGTGGTCAGGCTGCTGATGCTTCGAGTCAAAAACAACAACAGTGGGCAGAGGAGTTTGCGGTGATTACGGATGAGAATCGGCGGTTTGTGCTGGGGGTTGCGACGGTGCAGGATTTAGAAGAGTTTGTCAAGAGGAGACCTGCTTGATTGAGCTGATGGGCAACGGGATTGACGATATAATTAAAAAGATGGCAGGACAAGTACTTGCTGAATTTGACCCGGATACCCAGAAGGCGTTTCATTGTACATATAAATTAAAAAAGAAAGAAAGGAGCACGATATCACAGCCACACAGAATCCGATTCAACACAGGTCACCGAAGATGGCGTTGTATTGAATACTACGAGGTTCAAAACAAAACATGACATCACAACCCACAATACACTC
>NZ_JAELUG010000450.1 GCF_016429255.1 Rhizobium sp. ASV8 | reverse complement strand
AAATACAGACGTGGCACGATACACTGCTCTGACGTTGGAGCTGGATCGCTAACCGCTCGTACTTACAACAGCCGCGAACACAGTGACGCTAAGCAAGTTGGTTCGTCTCGTCGAGAAGAGTCTGAGAAGACTGATGGAAGTGTACTACAGCTGCGTGGAAGTGTGGAAGAACCACGGGATCTTGCTGACAGCAAAAACAAAGGCGGCCACTACCAGGGCGTGCACCGGCTACTGCAAGCCACGAACATATAGAGGAAATGCAACACTCTGCAGCACTCGATTTTAGCATACGGACACTTATGCGGACTGAGCACACGGCAGATTACTCACCCAACTGCCCACTGCAGGGCAAACGAACTAAACAAAGGGTCGTCTGCTCGCGTCCGATAGTCGTTCCTCGCGTCGCACTCATCCCAAGGCAAGCCGCCACACTCGAAAACAAAGCCTCGGTCAATGG
>NZ_JAELUG010000449.1 GCF_016429255.1 Rhizobium sp. ASV8 | reverse complement strand
GTATCAGAGACAGGCTCATATCTGTTACCAGCAACCATGTTGGCAAGAAGACTCTTAATGGAGCACGCCCATTCAAGTCCCTTGGGGTCACCACTCCAGCTGGCGAAAATCATGTTCAACAGCGAGCTTTGCATAGTCCACAGGGGGCACTTCCGAGAGCTGAAGTTCTCCTTGTTCTGGAGGAACTGGTTTACCAAAACCTTGGATCCAATGTGAAGCATGTAAGCCTGGTCCTGGTCAAAGGCATAGAGAGCTCCAATACTCAAAACGGCGAGAAGCAAAGGTGGCGAGACTTGCGACGGGTTGAAAGATGCCGGATGCAAGAAAGGCAGATGGTGATGGAACAAGCCAAAGTACGTCGACAGGTAACGATTTAAAGACCCAAGCCCAGGCAGGCGGAAGCCCTCGGGAATAGCGTGCTCGCGGTCATGGCTTCGGATCACGTCGAGAATAGCAT